>NZ_JBLYED010000018.1:0-143294 GCF_048515765.1 Pseudomonas sp. H11T01
CCCGAACTCAGCAGTGAAACGATGCATCGCCGATGGTAGTGTGGGGTTTCCCCATGTGAGAGTAGGTCATCGTCAAGATTAACTTCCGAAACCCCTATCTGCATCTGCAGGTAGGGGTTTTGTTTTGAGCGCAAGAAAAGTGGGCGGCGGCGGGCCAACTCAATACCTTACTGACCCGCGCCTTGTGTCCAACCCCAAGCGGCATACTCAGTTACGCATCGTGAAACTTTGGCAGAACGTGTTCAGCAATCTCTTCGATCACTTCGGCCACTGGTCTCTCGCTGCGTCGTAGATGTAGGCCAACGTGCTGTGCACCGGCTTCACGCAGAGCTTGAAGCTCATCAATCAACGCTTGGCGCCCGCAACGTCCACCAAAACGCACACGCTGCATTGGTGTATGTGGGTTGGTTGCAAGATCCAGGTGTACAAAGCTGATGTAGGGTTTATCGCCACCTACTTCCCGCCACAGCCCGACACGCCGACGATGTTCGTCCGGGGTGCCCGGGTAAGCGAGCCAGCCATCCATGCGTTCACCGATCCAGGCGGGCGACTGTTGTCCCAACCCTGCCACGAGTAACGGCACGGGTTCTTCGCGCTCTGGTAACAGGCGAGCGCCTTCAGGCAAATGGCCTTGGCCCTGGTTGTGCAGTAGCTCGACGGCGTCACGGAAGATTTTCCCGCGTTGACCGTAATCCACACCAAACAATGGATATTCCATGGGACGATCGCCGCTCGCGACACCCAGTAGCAGGCGGCCGTCACTCAGTTCGTCGACGCTATTGGCCGCCTTGAGCGTCAGCCAGGGCTGGCGCAGGGGCAATACCACTGCCGCGGTTCCGAGCATGATATTTCGGGTAATGCCGAGCAATCGTTGAAAACGAGGATGCATTAATGGCTCCTGTGCCTCGCTCAAGGCAAGACGGTTAGATGGATGACAGGGGTAAAGTATCCATTGGGTCAACCGGGAGAAAAATGCATGAATAGGAACAAGAATCTTGAAGGGAACGCACGAATTAGCGCTCGAGATAACACGCACCTTCCCCGCCAGCGGTCGCATTTGTCGCCGGTGAGGACCGTTCAGGAAAATCGTCCGAAAGTGACCGGGGACTTTTTGGTATGGTGCAGCTCATTTTCAAAAGGACTGATTTCACGCGCAGGAAGCGTTGCTTAAGCCATTCAAAGAGCCGCTGTAGAAATGCCCGAACCGATTACGATCAAAGATCACGAAAAAGAAACGCGCCTGGTCAATAAAAGGCTGATGGCTTGCGCGCTGTTTGTTGTCGCCATTTCCTGCACATTGGTCGCCCGCATGTATTTTCTGCAGGTGGTCGAATTTGACTATCACTCGACGATTTCTGAAAACAACCGGGTGCATGTACTGCCAATCACGCCCACCAGAGGCCTGATCTACGACCGCAATGGCGTAGTACTGGCGGATAACCGTCCCAGCTTCAATTTGACCATCACCCGTGAGCGTGCCGCCGACTTGAAGGGCGAGCTGGACTCGATTGTCAGTCTGCTGCACTTGCCGGCTGAAGATCGGGCCCTGTTCGACAAAGAGATGAAGCAGGCGCGGCATCCGTTTGTTCCCGTTACCCTCTTTTATGAGCTGACCGAAGAGCAGATCGCCGTGCTGGCGGTCAACGAGTTCCGTCTGCCTGGTATCGAGGTCGAGCCGCAGTTTGTTCGTCACTACCCGATGGGGGCGCACTTTGCCCATTCGATCGGCTATGTCGGGCGGATTAACGAGAAAGAATCCAAAGCCCTCGATTCGGTGGAGTACCGCGGTACCCAATCGATAGGCAAAACCGGCATCGAGCGTTTTTACGAATCCGAACTGCACGGGCATGTCGGCTATGAAGAAGTCGAAACCAATGCGCAGGGCCGCGTGCTGCGGGTGCTCAAGCACACCGACCCTATTCCGGGTAAAAGCATCGTGCTCAGTCTCGACGTCAAACTCCAGGAAGCGGCCGAGGACGCTCTGGGTGATCGACGCGGATCGGTAGTCGCCCTCGATCCGTCGACCGGCGAGGTGCTGGCTATGGTCAGCAAGCCGAGCTTCGATCCAAATCTGTTTGTCACCGGCATCAGCTTCAAGGAATACGCGGCACTCCACGATTCCATCGACCGGCCGCTGTTCAACCGCGTATTGCGCGGTTTGTACGCACCCGGTTCGACGATCAAGCCGGAAGTGGCAATCGCCGGGCTCGATACTGGCGTGGTAACGCCCCAGACCCGGGTTTTCGATCCAGGTTATTACCAGTTGCCGGACTTCGATCACAAATACCGTAACTGGAATCACAGCGGCGACGGCTGGGTTGATATGGACGCCGCGATCATGCGTTCCAATGACACCTACTTCTATGACTTGGCGCACAAGTTGGGTATCGACCGCCTGCACGATTACATGGCCATGTTCGGCCTCGGCGAGAAGGTCTCACTGGACATGTTCGAAGAGTCTGCTGGCCTGATGCCGTCTCAGGCGTGGAAGCGTGCCACTCGCCGCCAGCCGTGGTTCCCCGGCGAGACAGTGATCCTCGGTATCGGCCAGGGTTATATGCAGGTGACGCCGCTGCAACTGGCCCAAGCTACTGCGCTGATTGCCAACAAAGGCGTGTGGAACCGTCCACACCTGGCCAAAACGATCGACGGTGTAGCGCCAGTGGATGAACATCCGATGCCAAACATTCTGCTCAAGAATCCGCGTGACTGGGAGCAAGTCAACCACGGTATGCAGATGGTCATGCACGACCCGCGCGGTATTGCCCGAGCGGCCGCTATTGGCGCGCAGTACCGAATTGCCGGCAAGAGCGGCACGGCGCAAGTGGTCGCGATCAAACAAGGCGAGCGTTATAACCGTCTGAAAACCCTGGAGCGCAATCGTGATAACGCTTTGTTTGTCGGCTTCGCCCCCGCGGAGCATCCGAAGATTGTCATCTCGGTGATGATTGAAAACGGCGAGGCGGGCGGTCGTGTCGCAGGTCCCGTGGTGCGGCAGATCATGGACGCCTGGCTGCTGGATCAGGACGGTCACCTGAAGCCGCAATACGCCGCCCCGAGCAAAGCCCCGGGCGACCCACACGTCTGAGGCTAGCCACACAGGCCGCTAGTCCTTCACAGCACCTGCTCACGAATGCTGAGCATGTGCTGGAAGCTCTCCAGAAACACGCTCTCGGCCTGACTCATTCGCTGTTCGCGATTCCACAGAAGCTGGATATCGAAATCCACCACTCCGTCCTCAGGGGGAAGACGCCAGAGCAGACCCTGCTCGACATCTCGGCGCACCAGATGAATGGGCAAACAGCCGATGCCGAATCCTGCGCAGATCAGCCGGTGAATCTCTTCGAAACTGGTGGAAGATGCGACGATTTTGCCCGTAAATCCTTGCTGGTCGCGAAACAGCGTCAGAGGTGAAAGGTTGCCGCCCAGTTGATCGCTGGTGAAGCTGACGAAGTTCTCGGCGGCAAGCTGTTCCAGTGTCAGATTCTCCTGTCCAAACAGCCGATGACGTTGCCCACAAAAGTACGCATAACGCTCGCGAAACAGCACCCGTTGTTCCAGCCGTGGCTGTGCCAGCCGGCACAAGCCTACGCCCACGGTCGCGGTTTTTTGCAGCAGCGAACTGATGATGTTCGAGCTGCCCATCACTTCGACTTCCAGCTCGACGTTCGGGTGGGTGACATGGAAGTCCGCCAGAAACTCATCGTAGTGCGACGACTGGACACCGCTGACGGTGAGCAGGCGAATCTTGCCCACCAGGTCGTCATGCCGACTCTCCACCACCGTCCCTAACCGTGAAATATCTCCGTAAATATCTGCAGCGATGCGCAGCACTTCTTCCCCGGTTTCGGTCAGGTCGAAGCGTCTTCCGCTGCGTGCAATCAACACACATTCAAGCTGTTCTTCGAGACGTTTGAGCGCCTGACTCACTGCTGACTGGGTGATGTGCAAGCGCGCTGCGGCGCGGCTCATGCTGCCTTCCTGACCAATTACCAGGTAGGTGCGCAAGAGGTTCCAGTCGAGCCGATCATTGAGAAAACGTCGGCCGACCCATGGGTTGGAGGTGGAGGTGGGTGAGGGCATGATTTTCTCAAGTAGTAGCAGGGCTAATAGTAAAGATAAGAATTTGAAAATTGACTAATCCTAGCTCGAAGGCGATAAAGCTCACAAGCGCCACAGAGCGCAACCGTATTCAGCCTTCAGCACCTGCCCAAAAATAAATACACAGGGTCCTTGCATGCATACCACCCCTCAGCCGCGACGAGCGGCGGCGGCAGCCTTTATTGGCACCACCATCGAGTTCTACGATTTCTACATCTATGCGACGGCGGCCGCGTTGGTGCTTGGGCAGGTATTTTTCCCCAGCAGCGACCCGGTGACGAGCACGCTCGCCGCATTCGGCAGTTTTGCGGTTGGCTTCATTGCTCGTCCTATGGCTGGCATGGTGTTCGGCCATTTGGGTGACCGCTTGGGCCGCAAGAAAATGCTGTTGGTGACCATGGCACTGATGGGCCTGGCCACCGCGGGCATTGGCCTGTTGCCCAGCTACGCCAGTGCCGGGATCTGGGCGCCGATCGGCTTGATTGTGCTGCGACTGATCCAGGGTATTTCGGTCGGCGGCGAATGGGGTGGGGCGGTGCTGATGGCCAGCGAGCACGCACCGGCCAATCGCAAGACGTTCTACGCATCCTTCGCTCAGCTCGGCAGTCCGGCAGGTTTGCTGCTGGCATTGATTGCTTTCCGTCTGGTGACGTCTCTTGATCAGCAGGACTTTCTGGCCTGGGGCTGGCGTCTGCCATTTCTCGCCAGCGGCGTGCTGATGATGGTCGGTTTGATGATCCGTTCCGGGGTCCACGAGTCGCCGGAATTTGCCGCAGTACGAGATAACAAAAAGACTGCCAAATACCCGGTGATGGAAGTGATTCGCACCTGCTGGCGGCAGATATTGTTTGCCTCCGCGGCAGTGACCATCGGTTCGGCCGGGTTCTTCTTCACCAACACCTTCATGATTACCTACGTAACCCAATATCAAGGTATCGCTCGTTCGACGATTCTCGACTGCCTGTTTCTGGTGACTATCATCCAGCTATTGTCCCAACCACTTTCTGCGCTATTGGCTGAGCGCATTGGCGAAGGCCGCTTTCTCAAACTCGTCGCCTTGCTGTGCATGGTCACGCCGTACCCAATGTTCTTGTTGGTCGGCACGCAAAACATTTTCCTGATGATCATCGGTATCGCATTGGCGGTGGTGATCCTTTCGGCCTTGTACGCGGTCATCGCCGGTTACATGACCCAGGCTTTCCCGGTGCACCTGCGCTACTCAGGCATTTCTATCGCCTACCAATTGGCCTGCGCGCTGGCCGGCGGCACCACGCCGCTGATCGGCACGCTGCTGGCGAGCAAATTTTCCGGACAATGGTTGCCGCTGGCGGTGTTCTTCACGCTGCTGGCGACCCTGTCCTTGATCGGCGTTTGCGGCCTGACCCGGTTGCGGGCCAACCCGGTCGTCTCCCACGCTCCTAAAGAGGTGTATTCGTGAGCAAACCTGAACACATTAGTCCGGTTGAATGGCAGGCCCGTTGCGAGCTGGCGGCGCTGTACCGGATGGTCGCGCACTTTCGCATGACTGACCTGATCGATACCCATATCACCCTGCGCATCCCAGGGCCTGAACATCACTTCCTGATCAATCGCTACGGAGTGATTTTCGACCGGATGCGCGCCTCGGACCTGGTGCGTATCGACCATCAGGGGCGAATCGTCGACCCGGCCTATGCCGACCATCGAGTCAACGCGGCGGGTTTCGTCATCCATTCGGCGATTCACATGGCTCGCCCGGACTTGAACTGCGTGATCCATACCCACACCGCCGCCGGTATGGCGGTCGCGGCCCAGAAGCACGGGCTGTTGCCGATCAGCCAGCATGCACTGAAGTTTTACGGCAAGCTGGCCTACCACACCTATGAAGGCATCGCGTTGTCGCTGGACGAACGTGAGCGACTGATTGCCGATCTGGGGCCGCATCGGGCGATGATCCTGCGCAATCATGGGCTGTTGGTTGGAGGCGTCAGTGTGGCTCAGGCCTTCCAGGAAATTCATTTCCTGGAGCGTGCTTGCCAGGCGCAGGTCCAGGCACTGGCTGGTGGTTCGGCGCTGCATTACCCGTCCCCGGAAGTCTGCGCACACACGGCCGAGCAGTTCGATCGGGATGAGTCCGACAACATCATCGATCTGGCCTGGGAGGCCGCCCTGACCCTGATTGAATCCCAGCACGAGTCTTATTGCTCATGAACACGGTGGTCCTGCTGTCACGCGACAGCCTCTTGCTCAAGCAACTGCAAGCCGCATTTGCCCGTTCTGCTCCGCAGCTAAACGCAGTGCTGATGGATGATCCGGCAGCGGCGCAAGCGCAGGTGGCGGCGTGCTGGTTTCCGCTGCCCGGCAGTCTGGGAGCATTGAACAACCTTCAAGTCATCCACTCCGTGGCGGCGGGGGTCGATCATCTTGAGCACGACCCGTCGTGTCCTGATTTGCCGGTGTGTCGAGTAGTTGATCCCGGCCATCGCCAAGGGATGACCGAGTACGTGCGCTGGGCGGTGATTCACTATCACCGCGGCTTCGATCAAGTGCTGCAACAGCAGCGCGAGCAGGTCTGGCAACGTCCGCTGCAACGTTCGGCCGGGCAGTTCCGAGTGGGGGTCATGGGCCTTGGCTCGCTGGGTAGTGCCATCGCCAGTGATCTGGCCGCCGCCGGTTATTCGGTGCGTGGCTGGGCGCGTGGCAACAAGGACTTGCCGGGTGTGCAGACATTCGCCGGGGCTGAAGGTTTTGAAGCATTTCTCGGTGGTGTGGAATTGTTGATCAACTTGCTGCCATTGACCCCTGAAACCCGCGGCATTCTCGGCAGTGCCACTTTCGACCGACTCGCCCACGGCGCAGCGCTGGTCAACTGTGGTCGGGGCGCTCATCTGCGGATCGACGAGCTTGAACACGCACTGGCCAGTGGTCAGTTGCGTGGCGCATTGCTTGATGTATTCGAACGCGAACCGTTACCGCTGGAGCATAAGCTTTGGAGCCTCCCGGGCGTGACGATTACCCCGCATATGGCTTCGGCGGCGTCCCATGACTGTATTGCCGAGCAAGTGGCGGAAAACGTTCGACGTTTGAATGCCGGTGAGCCGTTGTTGAATACCGTGGATATGACATTGGGCTATTGAATAACATCGTAAGCTGAATAACTTTGTCGGCTGAGCGAAGTTGGATATATATAACTAATGCCTTGCGAACCGGTTCGCTATGACGAGCCGGTTATAAAAATAATCCTCGCCTTAAACGTTTTACTGCCAGTTAGAACAATTAAATAACGAGTTCTTGAAGAGCTCTCTGGAGACAGTGATGAGCGAAATATCGTCTGTGGAAAAGTGTCCCGCACCGCCCGAAGTTAAAATCAGTATGAAGAAAGTGGCGGTCGCCAGTGTGATTGGCACCACGGTGGAGTGGTATGACTTGTTTGTGTTCGCCACCGCTTCGGCATTGGTGTTCAACAAAGTGTTCTTTCCGGATTTTGTCCCGCTGATCGGCACCTTGCTGGCTTTTGGCACCTTTGCGTCGGCTTACCTGGCGCGGATTGTGGGTGCGGCATTGTTCGGGCATTTCGGCGACCGTCTTGGACGCAAGTCGATGCTGCTTATTTCGCTGCTGACCATGGGCGCGGCGACCTTCGCCATTGGCTTGTTACCCAATTACGCGGCCATTGGTATCTGGGCGCCCATTCTCTTGCTGCTGTTGCGGGTGATTCAAGGCCTGGCGCTAGGCGGGGAGTGGGGTGGCGCGGTGTTGATGGCGGTGGAACATGCGCCGGCCAACAAGCGCGGTCTGTACGGTTCTTGGGTGCAGATCGGGGTTCCCGCCGGGACCATGATCGCCAATCTGGCGTTCCTGGTGATTGCCGCCTGGTTGTCGCCTGAAGACTTGTTGGCCTGGGGGTGGAGGATTCCGTTTCTGGGTAGCGTGTTGTTGATCGCCGTGGGTCTGTATATCCGCCTGAACATCGCCGAAACGCCGGCCTTCAACAAGGTCAAGGAGGCTGAGGTTCAGGTCAAAATGCCGGTCGCCGAAGTCTTTCGCAAATACTGGAAGCAAGTGGTACTGGGCGGTATCGCCACCATGTCGACCGGTGCTTCCTTCAACATCATCGTTGCATTTGGTCTGACCTACGGCACGCAAAACCTCGGTTTCAGCCGCAGCGTGATGCTTGGTGTGGTGCTGCTGTCCTGTGCGTATTGCATCGTCATGCTGCCGGTGTTTGGGGCGTTGTCGGATCGCTACGGACGCAAGCCGATTATCGTTGCCGGGATCGTCGCTGAAGCCTTGGTGGCGTTCCCGATGTTCTGGTTGATGGACACCAAGGAACTGCCGTTGGTGATCGGCGGCTACCTGCTGTTGATGACCGCTTTCGCCGCCAACTACGGGCCGATTGCGACCTTCCTCGCCGAGCTGTTCGGCACTCGCGTTCGTTATTCGGGGTTGTCTATCAGCTACATGCTGTCTGGTCTGCTGGGCAGTGCGGCGACTCCAATTGTCACCACCGCATTGCTCGCGGCTACCGGCAAAGGCTCTTCCGTTGCCTGGTACATGATCGGTGCGGCGTTGATCTCGTTGGTGGCTTTGTTGCTGCTGACCGAAACCTTCAAAAAAGACATCAGCGAAGTCCCGGCTCTGGCCGGCGACCAACCCGCTGCCGCCCCCCTGAAATCGGCTGCGGCCTGATCCCTACGGAGTTCACACAGCATGCGCAGAATCCAGTCAGCACCCGGCTTCATCGGTCCGGTGGGGCCTTATTCACAAGCGGTGGTCAGCGGCCATCTGGTGTTTACCGCCGGGCAGATTCCGGCTCAGAGCGGGCTCGACGACCAGCCTGCAAGCTTTGCCGAACAGGTGCGCCAGACCTTGCGCAACCTGGAGGCGATCCTGATCGAAGCAGGGTCCGGCTTCAGTCATCTGGTCAAGGTCAACGCCTATCTGACCGACCCCGCGCAATTGGAGCCCTTCAACGAGGTGTACCGCGAGCTGCTCGGTCATGCGCCACCGGCGCGAACCACCGTGTGTGTCGCGCTATGGGGCGTGTCGTTGGAAATCGACTGTGTGGCCGAATTGATCAAAGGAGCCCCGGAACATGGATAAGGCGCAGCAGGCACATTTGATCGAGCAGCTCAACGTGGTGAGTTTCCCCACGCTCGGGCACTTTCTTGAAGACGGTTTTGCCGACTCTCAGCTGCGCGCCATGGTGCGGGGCGTCAAGTTGGTCGGTCGCGCTGTGACCCTGAGCCTGCGCGGCGCCGACGCCATCGCAGTGAACCAGGCACTGGCACTGTTGCAGCCCGGGGATGTGCTGGTCATCGATACCGGCGGCGACCTGCGGCATGCGCCGGTCGGTGCGGTCACCAGTTGTGCTGCGCGTTGCGCCGGCGCAGTCGGGATTGTTGTGGACGGCGTGGTGACTGATTTGCTGGAACTGCGCGAGGCCGGACTGCCGGTGTTTGCACGCGGCACCAGCCTGTTGACCACCAAGCTCCATGGCCGTGGCGACAGCCCGATCAATCAGCCGATTCATTGCGCGGGAGTCGTGGTGCGCCCCGGTGATCTGGTGCTGGCTGACGACAACGGCGTGCTGTTTCTCGACCTGCAAACAGCATCGGGAGTTATCGAGCAGGCGCTGGCGTCTGATCGTGCTGAACCGCAGTTAATGGAGCGGTTGTGCGCCGGTGAACCGTTGGCACACGTATTGAGCACTCATCAATAATAGAAAGTTGCCCGCCAAGACAATCGTTACTTTATGGAATTCTATTTGATGAATAAGAAACCCTTGGCACTGGCCATGATGGGAAGTGCACTTTTTAGTCCGCTGAGCATGGCGGACTTTGTTAAAGGCAGTCACGCGACACTGGGTGTTCGAAACTTTTATTACAATAACGATAATCGCGACGGGACCGCTGCCCCGTCGAAAACCGAAGAGTGGGCCCAGGGCTTCATGCTCAATTATCAGTCGGGCTTTACCGACGGTACGGTGGGTTTTGGGGTTGATGCTTTGGGACTGCTGGGCATTCGCCTCGACAGCGGTGACGGTCGCCATGTGGGCAGCTCAATGATCCCGGACGACGGTAAAGGTGCCGCTGAGCAATGGGCGCGTCTGGGCGCAACGGCGAAGATGCGCTTTGCCAAGACTGAAATGCGTTATGGCACATTGACGCCCAAGTTACCCATTCTGGTGGCCAACGATGGTCGGCTGTTGCCGCAGACCTTCGAAGGCGGGCAGATCGTCTCCAACGACTTTGAGCATCTGACCCTGACGGGCGGCCATATCGAACATGCGACCGGTCGCGGTTCCAGTGACCGCACCGGCTTGGCAGTAGCGGGCGGGACGCAGGAAAGCAATCAGTTCAATTTTGCCGGGGCCGATTACAAAATCACCGACGCGCTGCTTGCGCAGTATTACTACGCCAATCTTGAGGATTATTACCAACAGCACTTTGGCGGTCTGGTGCATGACTTGAAGCTGGGTGATTTTGGCTCGCTGAAAACTGACCTGCGCTACTTCAAGACTATGGCCGACGGTGCCAACGCATCCGCTGCCGGGCGCAGCGAAGGCTACCGGGCCAGCGGCTTCACTAAGGATGGCAACGGCAAAATCGACAACGATACCTGGAGCCTGGCCTTCACGTGGGGCATTGGCGCCCATGCGCTGATGGCGGGTTATCAACAAGTGTCCAAGGACAGCAATTTCGTCCAGCTCAATCAGGGCGGTATACCGGACAAAGGCGCGTCGGGGTCCAGCGTGTATCTGTTGACCGATCGTTATATCCAGAACTTCACTCGCGCGGGAGAGCGTACCGGTTTTGCTCAATACAGCTACGACTTTGCAGCCCTTGGCGTGCCGGGGCTCAAAGCCTCAGCCATGTACTTGTCGGGCACGGGGATTCAGACCGCATCAGGTCAGGATCAAAAGGAATGGGAGCGAGACTTCAGTCTCGATTACGTGATCCAGAGCGGCGCGCTCAAAGGCGTGGCCATGGGCTGGCGCAATGGCGCATCACGTAGCGAAGCCTCTCGCGATCAGGACCAGAATCGTCTGGTGGTGAGCTACAGCCTGCCGTTGTTCTGATGATCGCCTGGAAATGCCCTTGGCACTTGAGTACCCCTTATTTTTGGAGAAATGACTGATGTTGAAAATCAACGGCGAGCGCCTGTGGGCGAGTTTGATGGCCATGGCCGAAATCGGCGCAACGGCACGCGGCGGTAGCTGCCGCTTGGCCTTGAGCAAAGAAGACAAGGCCGGGCGCGAATTGTTTGCCCAATGGTGCCGTGAGGCCGGGATGACCTTGAGCGTGGACCCGATCGGTAACCTGTTCGCCCGCCGCGCCGGGACCGACCCCGATGCCGCACCGGTGATGATGGGCAGCCACCTCGATACCCAACCCGAAGGCGGGCGTTTTGACGGTGTGTACGGCGTACTCGCAGGCCTGGAAGTGGTGCGCCGCCTGAATGACCTCGACATCAAAACCCGCAAGCCGCTGGAAGTAGCGGTGTGGACCAACGAAGAAGGCGCGCGCTTCACCCCGGCGATGTTCGGTTCGGCGGTGTTCACCGGCATCATGGATTTGGACGCAGCGCTGGCAGTGTGTGACATCAATGGCATCAGTGTTGCCGAGGCGCTGCAACGCACCGGTTATGCCGGCGAACGGCCGTTGGGTGGTGCAGTAGATGCGTACTTCGAAGCCCATATCGAACAAGGTCCGATCCTTGAAGACAACGCCAAGAGCATCGGTGTAGTCAGTGGTGGCCAGGCGATTCGCTGGCTCGACGTGCGGGTCGATGGCATGGCCGCCCACGCCGGCACCACGCCGATGCCATTGCGCAAGGATGCCCTCTACGGCGCCGCGCAGATGATTCTGGCAGTGGAAGCATTGGCCAGGGATTTCGTCCCTGAAGGCCTGACCACGGTCGGCGAACTGAGTATTGCCAAGTCTTCGCGCAACACCATTCCAGGTCTGGTGAACTTCACCGTGGACTTGCGTCATCACCGCGACGAAGCCATAGAGGCCATGGAACAGCAGGTCCGTGCGCGCTTGCAAGCCATCGCCGAGGGCCGTGGTTTGACAGTGACTATCACCCCGCACTGGATCAGCCCGGCGACGCCGTTCGATACTGAGTGTGTGGCGGCGGTGCAGCGGGCGGTGGACGGTCTGGGCTACGCTCAGCAATCGATTGTCAGTGGCGCCGGGCATGATGCCATTCACTTGGCGCGGTTTTGCCCGACGGCCATGGTGTTCATTCCCTGTGTCGGCGGCTTGAGTCATAACGAAGCGGAAGATGTGCTGCCCGAAGATGTGCGTCAGGGCACTGATGTGTTGCTCAACGCGGTACTGGCTCGCGCGGGTCAGGCTTAATAAGGAGAAGGTGATGCGCAGTTTTTTCCATCCTGAACAATTGCTCCACCATCCACGCAGCTACTACTCACGCGGCCAGATGCGCACGCCGCAAGAGATGCCCGAGCGGGCTGAGCGACTGGTGCAGGCGGCGCACTCCCTTGGCTTCGAGGTCCGGCAACCGAAGGATGCTGGCATGCAACCTTTGCTGGCGGTGCATGGTGCGGCCTATCTGGAGTTCCTGCGCGAGGCCCATGAGCGCTGGAAGGAAATCCCGGAGGACTGGGGCGATGAGGTGATGTCGAACATCTTCGTCCGCGAACCCAACGCACTGCGCGGAATCCTCGCCCAGGCTGCACGCTACCTGGCCGATGGCAGTTGCCCGGTGGGTGAACTGACCTGGCGTTCGGCGTATTGGTCGGCGCAAAGTGCGATCGCTGGCGCCCAGGCATTGCTCGACGGCGAACCGGCAGCCTACGCGATCTGTCGGCCACCGGGGCACCATGCACGGGCCGAAGCGGCGGGTGGGTTTTGCTACCTGAACAACGCGGCGATTGCTGCCCAAGTGCTGCGCAGCGGTTTTGAACGGGTCGCGGTGCTGGATACCGACATGCATCACGGTCAGGGCATTCAGGAGATTTTCTACGACCGTGATGATGTGCTGTATGTCTCGGTTCACGGTGATCCGACCAACTTCTATCCGGGGGTTGCCGGTTTCGCCGACGAGTGCGGCGTGGGGGCGGGGGAAGGTTTCAACCTCAACCTGCCGATGGCTCACGGCGCCAGTGAGGTGGACTTTCTGGGTCAGCTTGAGTTGGCGTTGGCGGCGGTGAAGGACTTCGGTGCGGATGTACTGGTGCTGTCTCTGGGCTTCGACATTTATGAGCTGGACCCACAGAGCAAAGTGGCGGTGACCCGCGAAGGCTTCGCCAAACTGGGCGAGCGCATTCGTAGCCTTGGATTGCCATGTTTGATCGTGCAGGAGGGCGGGTATCACCTGGAGAGTCTTGCGGACAATGCGCGGGCGTTTTTTCAGGGGCCGCAGGTTTGGGATATCTGAGGTCGAGCGCGGTTTTTGTGGCGGGGGAGTAACAAGGCTCAAGGTTGTGGTGAATCGCCATACGGCACTTGCCATTGCCTTGACGTTAACGTAAAGATTGCATCAGGCGCTGAAGTATCCAGGCGCAGGTTTTACTGGGCGGACCGATCCGGAGCGCTTGATGACTCTTATAAAAACAATAAACAGTGAACTGCAACACGAAGCCCGGCTGGCCCGGGAGAAACTTCACCTTGAAGGCGAAGTCCCTGACGGGGTGTTGCGGGCCGAAATCGATGCATCGTGGCGGCGCAGCCTCGGCCATGGTGTGCACTTCAATGGCAAGCATGAACTGGCCCTGGAATCGAGCGCCAGTCTTGAGGTGTTGCTGGCCAGCAATCGGCTGTTGATCGATGCCGCGATGCCGGCGATCGACTACCTGGCTGCTCGCCAGGGCAAAGAAGGGCTGATCATACTGGCCAATTCCGACGCGACGATTCTGGCCGTCGAAGGCCGCGCCGACCGCCTCAAAGGCAGTGGGCTGCAAGACATCACCCTCGGCGCCTGTTGGAGCGAAGCCGCTCGCGGCACCAATGCCGTCGGCACGGCGCTGGTGGAAGCCCGGCCGACCCTGATCGATTGCGGCGAGCATTACCTCGATCGTTTGAGCGATTACTCCTGCACTTCGGTGCCGATTCATTGCCCTCAGGGCGACATCCTCGGCGTGCTCGATCTGACCCGCGAAGGTCCGCTCGGGCGAGTCCATGACAGCACCGCATTGCTGGCCATGGCGGTCAGCCAGATTGAAAGCCGGGTGTTCTACTCCAGCTATCCGGAACAAATTGTCCTGGCTTTCCACAGTCGTCGACAGTACCTCGAATCGCCATGGCAAGGCCTACTGGCGGTCAGTCTGGGTGGGCAGATTCTGGCGGTCAGCGCCCAGGCCTGTCAGTTGCTTCATGCCGAGCGCTCGGCCCTGGTGGGGCGTCGCTGCGAAGAGTTTCTGGGGGTGGATGGCTTGCAACTGCTGTCCCGTCTGCAACAGGGTGGTATCGGCAGTCTGCAAACCGCCAAAGGCGAATTTTTCTACAAAACCCTGCGTGCGCCACAGCGCTCGATCAACGTCTCCAGCACCGCGCGCAGTGTCAGCAAACCCGCAAAAAACCAACCGGATCTGGAGACGCTGGCCGGCAATAATGTCCGCTACTCGCGGGCCCTGCGTATGGCCCGCCAAGGCTTGGCCAATGAATTGCCAGTGTTGCTGTTGGGCGAAACCGGCACCGGTAAAGAAGTCATCGCGCGGGCGCTGCACATGGCCGGCAGCCGCTGCGACAAACCCTTTATTGCGGTGAACTGTGCGGCGATTCCGGAAGGCCTGATCGAGTCGGAACTGTTCGGTTATCGCGAAGGCGCGTTCACCGGTTCCCGTCGTGGCGGGATGATCGGCCGTTTGCAACAAGCCCATGGCGGCACACTGTTTCTCGATGAAATCGGCGACATGCCGTTGGCCTTGCAAGCCCGTTTGTTGCGGGTGTTGCAGGATCGCAAAGTCGCGCCGCTGGGCGCTGGCGAAGAGCAGGACATCGACGTGGCGCTGATCTGCGCCACCCACCGCGACCTCAAGCGTCTGGTGGAGGACAAACATTTTCGCGAGGACCTGTTCTATCGGGTCAACGGCATCAGCGTGATGTTGCCCGCGCTGCGTGAGCGTGAGGATTTCAGCACCTTGGTGAGCAGCCTGTTGGGCAAGTTGGGCGCTCCGGCGGTCAAGCTCCGCGAGGACTTGAACGCTTTGTTGGGCGGCTATCACTGGCCGGGCAACATCCGCCAATTGGAGATGGTGCTGCGTACTGCGTTGGCCATGCGCGAAGAAGGCGAGGTTGAGCTGAGTTTGGAACATCTGCCCGACAGCATGCTCGATGAGCTCAACACCAGCGACCGGCCGCAGACCGGCAGCATTCGCGAGAACGAAATGGAGCTGATCCGCCAATCCCTGGACAGCCATCAAGGCAACGTTTCGGCCGCTGCTGACGCACTGGGCATCAGTCGCGCGACGCTGTATCGCAAACTCAAACAGTTGCGCAACTGATGCAACGCTTGATCGTCAGGCTGATCGACAGCCGAGACCCACAAGCGCTGCAAGCCGCGCTGAAGTGGTTGTACAGCTTCGTCCGGCCCCATCGTCTGGCCATTGGCGGTCTGCTTGGATTGTCGGTCTGCGCCTCGTTGCTGGTGCTGGTGCAACCCTGGTTGACCAAGTTGCTGATCGACGACGGCCTGCTGGCGCGCAACTTTCCCACGCTGGTGCTGATTGCCGGATTGATGATCGTTGCCGGGTTGCTGGGCACGGCACTGTCGGGGATCAATCGATACCTGCACACGCGGTTGTCCGGGCGAATCTTGTTTGCCTTACGCGATGACCTGTATCGGCATTTGCAGACACTGTCGCCAAGCTTTTACGGGCAACGGCGGATCGGTGACCTGATGTCGCGCCTCGACGGTGACGTCGCGGAGATCCAGCGTTTTGCCGTCGACTCGCTGTTCTCGGCGGTATCGAGCGTCATCGGGTTGGTCTGCTCGGTGGCGATGTTGCTGACCTTGTCCTGGAAACTTTCGTTGTTGGCGTTGGTGCTGATCCCGCTGGATGTGCTCTGGCTGCGCTGGATGCGGCGCAAGGTCGAGCGCGATGTGCGGCAGTTGCGCGAGCGCTCGGCAGACATGTCGTCGTTCATGGTCGAGACGCTGCCGGTGATGAAATTCATCCAGAGCGCCGGCCAGCAGCAACGCGAGGCACGTCGACTGGAGACGTTGGGCCAGGGGTACATGAGTCAGTTGCTGCGCCTGCAAGTGACCGAGTTTTTCACCCAGTCGGTCCCCGGTACCTTGACCTCATTGTCCCGTGCCTGTGCCTTTTTGATTGGCGGCTATTGGGTGGTGCAGGGCACCTGGCAGCTCGGCGCATTGATCGCGTTTTCCACCTATCTGGGAATGGCGGTGGGGCCGGTGCAGAGCTTGCTCGGCTTGTACGTGGCCATCCAGCGCATGACCGTCAGCCTGGGCCGGGTCATGGAATTGCGCGGTGAAGAACCGAGCGTCATCACACCGGTCGATCCGCAGCCGATGCCGACGTCTGGCGAGCTGTGTTTCCAGTCAGTTCACTTCAGCCATCCTGGGCGCCCGATGACCTTGCGCGGCATCGATGCGCGTATCCCTTACGGTCTGAAAGTCGCCCTGAGCGGCGGCTCCGGCGTCGGCAAGACGACGCTGATCGATCTGCTGCAACGTCACCACGATCCGCAGTCTGGCCAAGTGTTGCTCGATGGCATCGACTTGCGCGATCTGGACCTGTTCGAGCTGCGGCGGCGGATCGCCGTGGTCAGTCAGGACATTGTGCTGTTTCGCGGTAGCCTGGCGGATAACCTGTCTTACAGCGTGCCCGATGCCAGCCGCGAAGCGATTGCCGAAGTGGCGCGTCTGGCGCAACTCGACAGCCTGATCGAATCCTTGCCCGAAGGTCTCGACAGCCCGTTGGGTGAGCGCGGTCAGCAACTGTCCGGTGGGCAGAAACAGCGGATCGCCATTGCCCGCGCGTTGTTGCAGGATCCACTGATCCTGGTGCTCGATGAAGCCACGTCGGCGGTCGACGAGGCCACGGAGCGTGAGGTGATCGAGGCCATCGACCGACTGTTTGCCGGGCGTACGCGGATCCTGATCAGCCATCGACCGTCGACTCTGGCGGACGCCGATCTGCGCTTTGAGTTGGTCGAGGGTGTGCTCACGTCATCGAAGGTGTTGCATGAAGCCTGAGCTACGGATCGGCGTTGTCGACAGCGGTCATTCGTTGGCGCAACGAACGCAGGTGGTCGCCGGGCGGCGTTTCTATTTGCAGGACGAAGGCCTGGCTGAGGAGCCATTGCGCGATGACCCTCTGGGTCATGGCAGTGCGGTGATCGACGCCATCAGTCTTCGAGCACCGGCGGCGTTGTTTTGTGTCGCACAGGTGTTCGATCAGCGCGCAGTGACCAGCGCTTTGCAGATCGCCGGGGCCATTGATTGGTTGGTCGAACAGAACGTACGGCTGATCAACTTGAGCCTGGGGTTGCGTCAGGACCGTAGCCTGTTGCGTGAGGCCTGCGCGGCGGCACTGGAGCGCGGGGTGCTGCTGTGCGCGTCCAGCCCGGCGCAGGGCGCGGCGGTGTTTCCGGCGAGTTACCCCGGAGTGCTGCGGGTCACCGGCGATGCGCGTTGTGGCGAGCACGAATGGTCGTGGCTCAACAGCGAGCAAGCAGACTTTGCAGCTTGTGTTCGTGGCACTCATCCGGGGCAATCCGGCGCGAGTCTGGGCTGTGGCGCATTGAGCGGGCATATCGCCCATTACCTGGCCGAACACCGCGACGCGAGCAATCCACAGATCATCGAATGGCTGCGCGAGAATGCCCGTTATCGCGGCCCTGAGCGGCGCATCTGGACATGAGCGCGATCCTGATTCTTGGGGCCGGGCCTGCAGGCGCGGCGGTGGCTCTGGGTTTACGGCGGCTTGGTTATGCGGTGACTCTGGTCAGTGACTGGCGACGCTTTCCCGCGTTGGAAGGCGTATCGGTGCGGGTTCTCGATGCCCTGCGCGGCGCAGGGCTTACCCATGCATTGGACGGTGCGACGCTGCCTTCTCAGCGTCAGGTGTCTTGGAATGCTCAGCAGCATGCGCAAAATATCGAGTTCTTGCTGGACCGTCCGCGCTTTGATCGAGGCCTGCGCGAGGACATGCGGCTGGCCGGTGTCGAGCTGATCGAAGGGCGGGTGCTGGCGGTGCATTCAGAGGCGTCGGGCCATCGAGTGGAAATCGAAGGGCGCGCGGCGATAGCGGCTGATTTTCTGGTGGAGTCGCGGGGGCGTCAGGCTCCAGCGTTGGGTAAGGGGCTGCGAGGGCCGGAAACCGTCAGCCTGCTCAACCGCTGGCAAGGTGCGTCGGGCACCACGGCGAGTGCGGTGGAAAGTCTTGAAGACGGCTGGGCCTGGATGGCGCGGCAGGCCGATGGCCAATGTTATTGGCAACTGACGGTGGACGTGGCCAGTGCCGAGTTGCCGGGCAAAGCGCAGTTGCTTGATTACTGTCGGGGAAGGCGTCAGGCATCGGCGTTGGCGATTGAATTTTTCGGCGAGGTGCCTGAAATCGATCTGCAATTGCATGCCCGCAGCAGTACGGCGATTCTTTGCCCACAGGTCTGTGGTGATAACTGGATCCGGGTGGGCGATGCGGCGATGGCGGTCGATCCGCTGTCGGGCAACGGCATCTTCCAGTCCTTGTCTTCGGCGTTGCAGGCGCCGACGGTGGTCAATACTTTACTTCGAGCGCCTGAGCGCGCGGCGCTGGCCCAGCAGTTTCATCAGCAGCGGGTCGAGCAGCTGTTTCTGCGTTTCGCCCGGATCGGTCGCGACTTTTATGCTGATGAACAGCGCTGGCAGGAGCAGCCGTTCTGGCGTGCTCGTCGGCAGTGGCCGGACGCAGAGTTGGCGCATAAAGAGCCGGACTTCGCCTCGCTACGGATACAGCGCGCACCGGTGTTGCGCGACGGTTTGGTGGATGAGGCCGAGGTGGTGATCACAGCGGATCAGCCGCTGGGGATCTGGCACGTGCAAGGTGTTGAACTGGCGCCGCTGTTGCGGCGTCTGCAAACCCTGCCAGCGGAACAGGCGCTGGTGGGTTTGACGGTGGAGCAGGGGAAAATGGTTCGAGGGTGGTTGTTGGGGCAGGGGTATCGGCCTTAGATTTGCGTTGAATGTTCTGGCCTCATCGCGAGCAAGTCGGATCGCCGCACCGTCGCTCCCACACTGGATCGTAGTCGAATACAAAATAAGTGTTCGCTGAAGATCTAATGTGGGAGCGACGGTGCGGCGATCCGACTTGCTCGCGATTGGTTCCAAAGGACGCAGAGTATTAAAGCTTTATCAACACCGACTTCAACTCGGTGTAATGCTCTATCGCCGCATAGCCCATTTCCCTGCCCACACCCGACATCTTGTAGCCGCCAAACGGCAGCGCCGGGTCCAGGGCGCTGTGGCAGTTGACCCACACCGAGCCAGACTTGATCCGCGGGATCATCCGATGCACCGCCGCCAGGTCGTTGGACCAGATGCTCGCGCCCAAACCGTAGGGGCTGTCGTTGGCCATGCGCAGAGCATCGGCTTCGTCGTCGAACGGGATCGCCACCAGCACCGGGCCGAAGATTTCTTCCTGCACCAGCGAGTGCTTCTGATCGACGTCGACGATCACCGTCGGTTTGACGAAAAATCCCGGTCCGAACTGCTCGCCGCCACAGGCGATGGTCGCGCCGCTTTCCCGGCCCATTTCGATATAGCGCGAGACCCGTTCCTGCTGACGGGCCGAGATCAACGGACCCATCTGCACACTCGGGTCCAGGCCGTTGCCGAGCTTCATGGCGTTGGCAATATCGGCGATATCAGCCACGACATTGTCGAAGTGCTTGCGCTGCACATACAGCCGCGACCCGGCGCAGCAGACCTGGCCCTGATTGAAGAAAATCGCGCTGGCGGCGCCTGCTGCGGCGCTGTTCAGATCGGCGTCGGCCATGACGATGGTCGGTGATTTTCCGCCCAGTTCCAGGGTGACCCGGGTCATGGAATCCATGGCGATCTTGCCGATTTCCTTACCCACGGCAGTGGAGCCGGTGAAGGTCAGTTTGTCCACCAACGGGTTGTGAGTCAGGGCAGAGCCTGCGGTGATGCCGGTGCCGGTGACCACGTTGAACACACCCGTCGGGTAGCCGGCTTCCAGCACCAATTCGGCCAGTTTCAGTGCGGTCAGTGGCGTTTCGTCCGCTGGCTTGAGGACCACGGTGCACCCGGTAGCCAGCGCCGGACCGAGTTTCCAGCACGCCAGCAGCAGCGGAAAATTCCAGGCGACGATGGCGCCGACTACACCCACCGCTTCACGGCGGATAAAACTGTGGAACTGATCATCCGGCATCAGCGGCAATGAAACCTCGACGCTCGAACCTTCAATCTTGGTCGCCCAACCCGCCATATAGCGCAGGAAGTCGATAGACAGCTGCACATCCATGACCTGCGCCACCGCCGCGCTTTTACCGTTGTTCAAGCATTCCAGTTGCGCCAGCACTTCAGCGTCGCGCTGCATCAGGTCGGCGAGTTTCCACAACAAATTCTGCCGCTCCCGAGGCCGGGTGCGGGTCCATGCGGAATCATCGAACGCCTGACGCGCTGCGAGCACCGCGCGATCAACATCGTCCGGTGTCGCCCGTGGCACCACGCACAACACTTCGCCGCTGGCGGGGTTGTGCAATGGCATGGTCTGACCGTCGGCGGCCTCGACCCATTGCGCACCGATCAGCATGCGCGGCGCGCGTTGGATAAAAGCAGTGGTTGCGGGGAGCAGGGAAGGGAGTGGCATGGCGAGACCTCTTATTGTTCGTGAGACGAGGTCTTTCGCAATGGCTGTGCCAGTTTGGTCTGGCGCTGTAATCGTTTGATTTTGCTGTGGTTTATCAGCGAGTTGGTCAGCCGTGATGGTAGCGGGTGTCGCATATTGCGACGAGTTGAGACAGGCGCAATCGGGTGTGACGCCGAAAAGATCGCAGCCTGCGGCAGCTCCTACGGGATTTGCGTTCACATGCAATCGTGCGGCTGCACTGGCTCGGCGTAGGAGCTGCCGGAGGCTGCGATCTTTTGATCTTCAAGGCATTAAGAGCCGATCAATCACTTCCCACAACGCCCCATCATTAAAATCATCCAACACCAGATGCGCTCCGCGGGTGTCACCTATGCTCGTCTCAGAGTGGAACAGTTGTCGCGAAATTAGACGCCGACAACTGTCGATCCGGTCGGTCTGGGGCCGTGTATTTCAACCAACATATTGATTAAAAACACTATTTATAAGCTGGCACGCTCCGTGTATTGCTCAGTTCAGACGTTTCTCTTGCCTCCGTCAGCGGTGTCCCCGCCGACGGCAGAAACCATAAAAACAATGTTCAAAAAAATAAGAAAGCACCGTGGGAGGTTCGACGTTGATGAAGAGAAAACTCCGATCTGGCATGAGCAGCGGTCTGCTGGCGATAGCCGTTTGCGCAGCCCTGCATTCCCCTCCGAGCATGGCGGCGCGTGACGCCCAGACCATCCTCAAGGAAACCTGCCAGGGTTGTCACACCCCTGAGGCCAACAATGGCCTGAGCCGCATCAGCCACCAGCGCAAGACCCCGGAAGGCTGGCTGATGAGTATCGCCCGTATGCAGACCATGCATGGCCTGCAGATCAGCGATGAGGACCGTCGTACGCTGGTCAAATACCTGGCTGACACCCAAGGCCTGGCGCCGAGCGAGACCGATGGCGTGCGGTATGCGCTGGAGCGTCGACTCAATACCATCGAGCACTTCGATGACCAGACCAGCCAAATGTGCGGCCGCTGCCACTCCGGTGCGCGGGTCGCCTTGCAGCGGCGGCCGGCCCAGGAATGGGAACGCCTGGTGAACTTCCACCTCGGGCAATGGCCGTCGCTGGAGTACCAGGCACAGGCCCGCGACCGCGACTGGTTCGATATCGCTCGCAAGGACATGGTGCCGCTGCTGGCCAAGCGTTATCCGCTGGAAAATCAGGCCTGGAACAAGTGGCTTAAAACCGCTCCAAAAGCCGATTCATTGGCAGGCGACTGGAGCTTCAGCGGCCAGTTACCGGGCAAGGGTGAACTGGCCGGCGTGATGACCGTCAGCGCCGATGGGACCGATCAATTCAAGGTCAGCGTCAAAGGCCAATACGCCGACGGCAGCCCGTTCAATGGCGAAGGCAGCGCGATCCTCTACACCGGCTACGAATGGCGCGGCAACGTGACCATCGATGGCGTGGTCATGCGTCAGGTGTTCGCCGCCAAGGGCAGCGAACTGCAAGGCCGGATGTTCGAAGCCGATCACGATGAGCGCGGGCTGGACTTTATTGCGGCCAAGCAGGGCTCCAGTCGTTTGCTGGCGGTGCAACCGGGTTACCTGAAAGCTGGCAGCGAAACCGAAGTCACGCTGATCGGCAGCGGGCTGCAAGGCAAACCGAGCTTTGGCAAAAGCGTGGAAGTGGTCGAAGTCATCGAGCAAAGCCCAGAGCGGTTGCGGGTCAAACTCAAGGCTGCGGCGGATGCGAAGCCGGGCCTGCGTGATGTCACAGTCGGATCCCTTAAAGGCGCCACGCTGGCGGTCTACAGCAACATAGCCGAGGTCAAGGTCGTGCCTGAGTTTTCGGTGGCGCGGATCGGCGAGGGCGGCGGTTCGACGCCTAAGGTCCAGGGTCGCTTCGATGCCGAAGCCTGGGGCAAGGGCGCTGACGGCAAGCCATATCGGATCGGCGTGTTCCCGGCGCAGTGGAAAGTCGAGGCCTTCGACGACCGCGCCAAGGAAGACGAGGACGTCAAGTTCGCAGGCCAAATGCAGGCCGACAGCGGGGTGTTCACTCCGGGCGATGCCGGGCCGAACCCACAACGCAAAATGTCCACCAACAACGCCGGCAACCTCAAGGTGATCGCAGCCGTGGATGACGCCGGAAAGTCGCTGACCGGTGAAGGCCACATGATCGTCACCGTGCAACGCTGGAACAATCCACCCATTCCGTGATCGGTCTGGCTAAACCAGTAGTTCAGGCATTTTCAGGAATGACCGCAGACCCCGCCAAGCGGGGTTTGCACAGGAGGTTGCAATGGGCGCTATTTTGAATCTGGTCGAGCGGAATCTGCACGAAGTGCACGTCGATGCCGACCGTATGTTGTTCCACATTCCGAGCAGTTCGCTGTTTGCCAGCGATGAACTGACGGGCACGATTATCGATACCTTGCGCGGTCCCGGTTGCTCTTCGGACGACCTGATTGAACGCCTGGCCGCGCGCTACAACGGCGAAGAAATCACCGAGACCCTGCGCGAGCTGATCTCCCTGGAACTGGTCAGCGACGGCTCGCCACTGACCCCGGACATTGGCGTCAAGCGGGTCGAACGCACGGCGATCAATACCGTGGTGCTGAACGTCAACACCGGCTGCAATCTGAGCTGCACCTACTGCTACAAGGAAGATCTCGACAAACCGTCGGCCGGCAAGAAAATGGACGTCGACACGGCGATCGCCTCGGTGGAAATGCTGCTCAGGGAATCCCCGGATGAAGAGCGTTTCACCGTGGTGTTCTTCGGCGGCGAACCGTTGAGTAATCGCAAGCTGATCGAGCACATGGTCGACTACTGCGAGAAGCGTTTTTCCGAGGCCGGGAAGTTCGTTGAGTTCGTGATGACCACCAACGCGACACTGCTCACTGAAGAGACCGTCGATTACCTGAATGCCCACCGTTTCGGGCTCTCCGTCAGTATCGACGGCCCGAAAACCGTTCACGACCGCAACCGCATCACCGTGGGCGGGCAGGGCACTTACGACGTGGTCCGGCGCAAGGCCGAGATGCTGCTGTCACGCTACAACAGCCGCCCGGTAGGCGCGCGGGTGACCCTGACCACCGGCGTCACCGACGTCGAAACCATTTGGGATCACCTGTTCAACGAACTGGGTTTTGCCGAAGTCGGTTTTGCCCCGGTGACCTCCGGTGACATCAGCACCTTCAACCTGTCCAGCGACGAACTGATCGAGGTCTTCGCCAACATGAAGAAGCTCGGCCGGCGCTATCTGGAGGCCGCGCTGGAGCACCGAAATATCGGTTTCTCCAACCTGCACCAATTGATCACCGACATCCACGAAGGCCACAAAAAAGCCCTGCCGTGCGGCGCGGGTCTGAA
Organism: Pseudomonas sp. H11T01; assembly: GCF_048515765.1. Classification (NCBI taxonomy): domain Bacteria; kingdom Pseudomonadati; phylum Pseudomonadota; class Gammaproteobacteria; order Pseudomonadales; family Pseudomonadaceae; genus Pseudomonas; species Pseudomonas sp. H11T01. The sequence continues at coordinate 24,240 of NZ_JBLYED010000018.1, forward strand.
GATGCTGGCGGTGGATCACAAGGGTGAGCTGAACCTTTGCCATCGATTCACGGGGTCGTCGCTGCCGACCTTCGGCAACGTTCACAGCGGGGTGAAACAGGTCGAGTTGAACGACTTCCTGTCCCAGCGCCTGGACCGCACCAACACCGGTTGCGAAGACTGCCACATCCGCAACCTGTGCTCCGGCGGCTGCTATCACGAAAGCTACGCCCGCTATGGCGACCCGACGCACCCGACCTATCACTACTGCGAACTGATGCGTGACTGGGTCGACTTCGGCATCGAGGTCTACACCCGGATCATGGCCCACAACCCTGCGTTTATCAGCAGCTACATCACCCCGCGCAAGGCTCACTGATATGAAACATCTCAAGGCAATCAACAACAAAGCCCAGAAGCTCGATCAGGCCGCGGCCGAAAACCGTATGGAAGAAGTGGTGGCGATGACCTCCGTCGCCGGCTGCGCCTCGACCACCGACCCGGGTTGGGAAATCGACGCTTTTGGCGGTGTGTCGTCGCTGTGCCAGCCGATGGAAGCTGATCTCTATGGCTGCTCCGATCCTTGCTGGTGGCCGGCCCAGGTGCCGGACATGATGAGCACCTATCCGGATTGGAACAAGGATGCGCAGGCCTCTAATGAGAGCTGGCGCAACCTGGGCACTGTCTTTCCAAAAGACAAATAATCGGACAGAAAAAGGATTCCAGCATGCTTCGCATCAATGCCTGCGGCCTGGCCGCTTCCGCCATCCTGAGTGCCTGCTCACTCAGTGTTCTGGCCGATGAAAACACCGTGCTCGAAACCGGTCACGAGTACATGTTGACCACCAACTATCCGAACAACCTGCACGTCATCGATCTGGCGACCGACAGCCTGTACAAAACCTGCAAACTGCCGGATGCCTTCGGCCCGGGCTCCATTCAATTGTCGCCGGACCGCAAAATCGCTTACGTGCTGAATAACCACTACGCGGATGTTTACGGCGTCGAGCTGGACAGCTGCAAGCAGGTGTTCCACGCCAGCATTACCCAGAAACCGGGCGAGAAGGCACGTTCCATGTTCGCCTTCACCGTCAGCCATGACGGCAAGGAGCTGTACACCGTCGCCAACCCGACGTTGATGCGCAGTGATCACTACGAAGTGCAGCAGCCACGGCTGGACGTCTACGCCACCGACGCTGGCATGAGCGCCAAACCGGTCCGCAGCTTCCCGGCGCCGCGTCAGCTCACCATCATGCAAAGCGGCGATGACGGCACGCTCTACGTGGCGGGTGCGGATATCTACAAGGTCAACGTGAACACCGGCAAGTTCGACGTACTGATCCCCAGTCGTCACTGGAAGCGCCCGCTGTACAGCCCGCCGGATGTGCTCTACGTATGGAGCCAGCAGACCTATCGGCATGACTTTTCGCTGCTCTACACCGCAGCGAAATTCAAGGATAAAAAGGAAGACCCGGCGACCGCCGAACTTCTTTACGGCCTGTTCAGCATTGACCTGAAAACCGGTAAAGCCGAAACCACCGACTTCGGCCCGTTGACCGAAATCTATTTCACCGGCATGCGCTCGCCCAAAGATCCGAACCTGATGTTCGGTGTCCTCAACCGCCTGGGCAAATACGACATCAAGCAGAAAAAACTGCTGCAGTCGGCAACCCTGGATCACTCCTACTACTGCATTTCCTTCAACAAGGACGGCAGCAAAATCTACCTGGCCGGGACCTTCAATGATGTGGCGATTTTTGATGCCGACAGCTTGAAACAGGTAGGGAGTATCAAAATGCCGGGCGGGGATATGGCGATTACCACGGCGCAGGTTTTTGTGCGCTGACAGACGGCTAGATTGATCGTTCCCACGCTCTGCGTGGGAATGCAGCCCTGGACGCTCCGCGTCCGCTTCTCACTCTTGCCACTCAGGCCAACTGGTAACCCCGTCATACTCAAGCCACGGCGCGTCATGAGAAGTCCATATATGCGCCTGTGGCTTTATTCCCGGATCATCATCCAGCGTCGCGACGCGAACAATCACGTGAGGCTGACCCATACGCTCCGCCACCAAATGAGAACCGCAGACCGAGCAGAAATGCCGCAGCTTTCCCTTCGATGACTCGAAGGAAGAAAGCTTGTCCTGACCTTTCACCCAGCGAAAATGTTCTCGCATCACCCCAGCCGTGGAAGCAAAAGCCGAGGCATGAGCTTTACGGCAGGTATGGCAATGGCAGTGGCTGATTGGCATGTCGAGGCTATCGAGTTGGTATTCGATGGTTTTACATAAGCAGCTGCCTGTGAGAGGGGGCACGGATTCATCCTTGTATCTATTGTTATGACGCAGGCGTGTGGGAACGATCACACTGTCTGAGTGGACTAATACAACTTAAGGGTTGGCCTTCTGCGCGCACAAGCCTACTGTTCATTCAGGAGGATTCCTATGAACACATCAGATCACATTGAAAGAAAGGTCCTGCTCAACGTGCCTCGCTCACGGGTCTGGGCTGCACTAACGGATGCTGAAGCCTTTGGTGACTGGTTCGGCGTGGCGCTCAAAGGGCAACGCTTCGTCGCGGGCCAGCGTACCCAAGGGAAAATCACCTATCCCGGGTACGAACATCTCGTCTGGGATGTACTGGTCGATCGTATCGAGCCGGAGCTGGTTTTTTCCTTCCGTTGGCATCCCTATGCGGTGGATTCCGGTGTCGACTATTCGGCGGAGCCCACCACGCTGGTGCGATTTGAGCTCGAAGACCTGGAAGACCCGGGTGGTGGCACCTTGCTACAGGTCGTGGAGTCCGGTTTCGACGGCATCCCGGCGGAGCGTCGTCTGAAAGCCTTCCGCATGAACAGCAGAGGCTGGGATGAGCAGATGAGCAACATAGAGACGTATCTTGCTGCGCCTTGAGTTCGAACGTTCTCTTGAACAATGGAATTTGCTGGCCGACAGCGAGCCGATCGCGTCATTCACTGCCCAACAATGCGGTTATGGCGAAAGGCTTACACGTACTCGATGCTATGTCGTCTGTTGATGCTTTGGCTTTGGGCTTAATCTAGCCCCATCAACTGAAGCGCAGGACGCGCTCAGGATCATGGATGATCGACCATTTGCATGGAATGCAGCCGACAGGATGTCGTAATGGTCTTGAAAAACCCGCTTCGGCGGGTTTTTTGTCGTCTGCTGAAAAGTCCGCGGTTTCAGACTTCGACCACTTCACGCAGGGTTTCCAGCGCCCGCTTCAACACCTCCATCCCGATCGACCCCATCGCCACCCGCAGCGCGTGGGGTACATGGGCGGTCGTCGCAAACGGTTCCGCCGTTGTGACCATTACCCCTTTGCGCTCCAACTCTGCAACAACACTTTCCGCGCGCAGGCCTTCCGGCAGCCTGAGCCAGAGGTAGTAAGACGAGGGGTGGGCGACGACATCGCTGTTGCGCAGTATTTGCCCGGCCAGTTCTTGTCGGCGTTGGGCATCCTGGCGCTTCTGGTCTTCGAGGGTGTCGACCACGCCGGTTTCGATCCATCGACAGCCCAGGGCAACGGTCAGCGACGGAGTACTCCAGGTCGAGACGCGGATGGCCTGTTCCAGTGCCGGAACCAGCGCCTTGGGTGCAGCGATAAAGCCCAGGCGCAAACCGGAGGCGACGCTTTTTGATAGACCGGAGATATACACCGTTCGATGGGGCGCGAGGGTGAACACGGGTTTGGGCGCGGGTTCGGCGAGAAAGGCGTAAGCGCCGTCTTCGATGATCAGCAGGTTGTGCTGCTCAGCCAGTTGCGCGAGGCGCAGGCGGTCCGATTCCGACATCACCATGCCCAGTGGGTTATGCATCGTTGGCATCGTATAAATTGCGCGGACCGGACGGCGTTTGCACAGCGCTTCAAGGGCATCGAGGTCGGTGTGCCCGGCGATCTGCGGCAGTGCTTCGAGGTCCAGTCGATGGGATTGGGCCAGGGTTTTCAAGCCGGGGTAGGTGAGGGCGTCCAGCGCCAGAATGTCCCCCGGTTTGAGCAGGGCCATCAGGGTCACGGCCAGGCCTTGTTGCGCGCCATTGACGATCAGCACCTGGTCGCCACCCACTCGAATATCCCGATTGCGCAGATGCCGGGCGGCGGTTTGCCGTTCGTGGTGGCGGCCGCCCTGAGGCGCGGAATGCAGCAGCGCGTCGAGGTCGCCCGAGGCGGCAATCGCCCGCAAGCCGTCGCGCAGCAATTCCGCCTGGCCGGGGACTGAAGGGTAATTGAACGTGAGGTCGACGGTGCCGGAACTGAGCGGGTGCTGTTCCAGGCCCAGGCCGCGTGGCAACGAGCTGTCGCGCACAAACGTGCCACGGCCGGTCTCGCCGACCACCAGCCCGCTGGCCTCCAGCTCGTTGTAAACCCGCAGCGCAGTGGCCAAGGCAATCCGCTGGCTTTCCATCAGCGCACGAACCGTCGGCAGTTGTGTCCCGGGTGATAGTTGGCCGCTGCGGATGCGCGCGGAGAACTCATCGACAATGCTTTTGTAGCGAATACGGGTCATGGTTGATGGCTTCTTTGTATCTAGAGCAATTTTTTGTTTGTATCGGATAGGCGTCCTAATCTACAGCCTTTCCAGCAGGAGCGCTGTGGGCATGATTGACCTGGCAACCTTATCGATTTTCGTCGGCGCGGTGATGCTGTTGCTTATGTCACCCGGGCCGAATATGGCGTTTGTCATTAGCCACGGCGTGACCTACGGCTGGCGCGGAGGCGTGGCGTCAGGGCTCGGTATTGGCGTGGCCGACTTGTTGCTGACCGCCCTGACCGCCACCGGAATCACCGCTATCGTCGGCAGTTGGCCGCTAGCCTTTGATCTGATCCGTTATGCCGGCGTGGCGTACCTGTTGTGGCTGGCGTTCAAGGCATTGCGGCGACCGACCTCAGGCGACGTGCTTGCGGTTGTTCAGGTGCCACTGAAGACGGTGCTGGTGCGGGCGATGCTGAACAGCCTGCTCAACCCCAAGGCACTGCTGTTTTTCATGGTGTTCCTGCCGCAATTCGTCAAACCCGAGCAGGCACCTATTGCCCTGCAACTGGTTGTGCTCGGCGTCGTCTTGACGCTGGTGAGTGGCGTCTTTCACACCCTTCTTGGGGTTTTTGGCAGCGCCGTCAGCCGTTGTTTTTCCAGTACTTCAAAGCTTGCCCGGTTGCAGTCGATGGGCCTGGCGCTGGTGCTGCTGTTACTCGCCGTCCGGCTGGCTGTAATGTCCCGTCCGGTCTGATTCACTCCATGAAAGGAAGTCAGTATGTACATCGCCGCATTTATCTATACACCCGGCCAGAGGGACGAGGAGTTCAATCGCTTGAGCGCGATCATTGATGAAGTGGCCATCAGTATTCCGGGGTTTGTCGGCACCCAATCCTGGAGTTCGGCAGACGGGCAACTGGTCAACGCCAGCTATTACTGGCAGGACGAAGCGTCGATCAAGGCCTTCGCCAGCCACCCAACCCATCTGGAAGCCAAACGCCAATACCGTAAATGGTACGAGGGTTACCAAGTGGTGATTTCCAGGGTTGAGCGGGCTTATGGCGATGGCACGATCATGTCTTTTGTGACCAATAATCGGCAGGGAACGGCGGTTTAGTCATGGTCAGGCTGCGGAGTTGCAATTGTGGCGAGGGAGTCCCCGCCCCCGCCGGCCGGTCCGCGCTCGGGCGGAGCAGTCGTAAACCGGCAGCTGCGTTCTATCTGAATACTCGCGGTGACTGATTTTAGGGCCGCTTCACGACCCAGCGGGAGCACGCTCCCTCGCCACAGATTTTGTGTTTGCAGTGCCAATGAGTTTTACCAGTTTTGATTCAACCCAACCGCGACCCGATTGACAATCTCTCCCCGCAGCTTGCGCGATTGCGCCGAGCGCCGATTGGCTTCCTCCAACACCGCGCGCGGTGCGGTTTGCGGGCTGCCGGAGTCGAACGGTGGGGCCGGGGCGTATTCGAGTTGTAACTGCACCAGTTGCGCTGTGGTTTCGCCGAACAATTCGCTGGCCAGGGTCAGGGCAAAATCAATCCCTGCGGTAATGCCGCCGCCGGTCAGTAAGTTGCCGTCGCGCACCACGCGATCATGCACGGCAATGGCGCCCAACGGGCCAAGCAGTTCGTGGTAAGCCCAATGAGTGGTTGCGCGTTTGCCACGTAGCAGTCCCGCGGCGCCCAGCACCAGGGCTCCCGTGCAAACCGACGTGATGTAGCGTGCAGTGGCGGCCTGGCGTTTGATGAAGTCGAGGGTTTCGATGTCTTCCATTAACGGACCGACACCGCTACCACCGGGAATACAGATCACATCCAGCGCTGGGCAGTCGTCGAAGGTGGTGGTCGGGATTAACGTCAGGCCGGTGCTCGACTTCACCGGTTCGCGGTCCTTCCAGATCAAATGCACGGTGACGTCCGGCAGCGAGGCCAGTACGTCATAAGGCCCGGTCAAGTCGAGTTGCTGAACCTGTGGAAACAACAGAAAACCGATCTGCAGCGTCATTGCGCAATCCTCTTGGTCGATCCAATGCACTCACCCGGCATGGGTGGACGACTTCACTCTATCCACGTAGGATTTGGCGTATACGCCAATAAGCCCACGATTTACGCCAATCATGCCGACCCCACCGAAAGCTGTTTATGTGCTCGCCTTTGCCAACGTGCAAGTGCTCGATGTGACCGGGCCATTACAGGTCTTCGCGTCGGCCAATGACCTGGCGCGTCAGCAAGGTTTGCCGCCGCCCTATGCGCCAACCGTGATTGCGGCGCAGAGCGGGTCGGTGATGTCTTCGGCCGGGCTGGCGCTGGTGGCCGATCCGCTACCGGCGAAAGGCGCGCCGTCCGACACGCTGATCATCGCGGGAGGCTGGGGCGTTTACGCGGCGGCCGAAGACGCCAGTTTGGTGGAGTGGGTACGCCAACAGGCATCGGTCTCACGGCGCGTTGCCTCAGTCTGCACCGGCGCTTTTCTGTTAGCCGCCAGCGGTTGGCTCGACGGTCGCCGGGTGGTCACTCACTGGACCCGCTGTGAACAGCTGGCACAGCAGCATCCGCAACTGCGGGTCGAGCCCAACCCTATTTTCATCAACGACGGCCCGGTCTGGACCTCCGCCGGGGTCACCGCCGGCATCGACCTGGCACTCGCGATGGTCGAAGAGGACCTCGGCCGCGCCATGGCTCTGGAGGTCGCGCGGCAACTGGTGGTGTTCCTCAAACGCCCGGGCGGGCAATCGCAATTCAGCGTGACCTTGTCCCTGCAAAAAGATGGCAATCGCTTCGACGAGCTCCATGTCTGGATCGCCGAGAACCTGGCCAAGGAACTCAACATTCCAACCCTGGCGCTACAGGCGGGGATGAGCGACCGCAGCTTTGTGCGGCATTACCGGGCCGAGACGGGCCAGACCCCGGCCCGCGCGATTGAGTTGATTCGAGTGGAGACCGCGCGGCGGTTGCTGTGCGATACCGGCGTGCCGATCAAACGGGTGGCGGTGCAATGCGGGTTTGGCAGTGAAGAAACGCTACGGCGCAGTTTCTTCAGGGCCATGGGCGTAACGCCGCAGGCATATCGCGAGCGGTTCTCAAGGGAGGAGGTTGGTGTAGAAGGCTGATTCAGCTTCCATCGAGATTCTTGACACTGCACCACCGGCTTCTCTAGGATGCTGCTCATGCGCCGATTTAAACAGCTACTTGCGGGGCGCCAGGTGACTCAACAGGTCACCGATAGAAGCTTGAAACAGGCTTCGAAATACCGCTAAAGCGCTGGTTCGGTGTTGCCTCTCACCTGCCATGCAGACTTTTGAGGCAGAGACACGACACGATGAATGCACTACGCCCACTTATACGTCTGGCGCCGATCACGGCGGACCTCACCCAGCGCAATCCAAAAATCCTTCTCGGTGGTAAACACCAGCCCACTTTGCTGCGCTATCTCGATGGCTGGCCACGACGCACGGGTGGTCCTTCGGCCTTCCTGATTCAGTTTGTCGAAGACGGCGAGTCGCTGGCGCGTTTTGCCAGCGACAGTTTTGATTTGGCGGTGATTCAGTCCCCCAGCGCCGAGAACGCAGCAGATGTCATCAAGCAACTGACGCGAATCACCCGCCAAGGGCTGATTACCCGTCGCTGAGGCTTAGGGGGTTAGCCCTTGGCGCTACTGCGTTGCAGCATGGCGTTCAGTGCAGTCTTGGCTTCGATGCTGTTCAGACGTTCGATAAACAGCAGGCTTTCCCGGCGGATGGTTTCTTCCAGTTCCTTCAGCACTGGCTGTTTAAGCAGCCGTTTGGTGTGCAGCAGGGACTCGCGAGGAAGGGCCAGCAGTCGATCGGCCATCCGTTGTGCTACGGCCAGACACTGTTCGCCGTCTTCCAACACTTCATTGGCCAGCCCCCACGCTACCGCCTGAGTGCCATCCAGGCCGTCACCGCACAGCAACAGTCGGGCCGCTCTGGCATGACCGAGCAACCGTGGTAACAGCAGGCTTGCACCGAACTCTGGGCACAGGCCAAGGTTCACGAAGGGCATGCGCAGCTTGGCGTTACGAGTGACCAACACCTGATCGCAATGCAGCAAAAGGGTGGTGCCGATACCGATGGCAGCGCCACAGACCGCTGCGATCAAGGGCTTGTCCAGATGGATGACCGCGTCCATGAGGCGGAACACCGGGCTGTTCAGATGGGTCGGCGGATCCTGGAGGAAGTCCTGCAGGTCGTTGCCACTGGTGAAGCACTGTTCGCCCCCGGTGATGATGATCACGGTGGTCTCGGGGTCTTCGGCAGCGGCAAACAGCAGGTCGGCCAGACGGGTGTACATGCTGTTGCTCAGGGCATTGAGCTTGTCCGGACGGTTGATGGTCAGGGTCAACAGTCCGCCGCTTTGGTTGCGCTTGATCAGGTCGTTCATGGGGCTGCCTTTGCTGGGTTTAACTGGCCGGAACACCGTGATCCGACAGCTTTTTTGTTGTTTTTGGCGTTTCAAAAGGTCGGCGGAGTGATCACCCAGATCACCACCGCATCGACCTCGCCGGGATTGCCATAACGGTGAGGTTCCTGGCTGGAATAACTGAAACTGTCGCCTTCATTGATCAGGAAATGTCGCTCGCCAACCCACAGCTCAAAACTGCCAGAAAGCAGGTAGCCGGCTTCTTCGCCTTCATGGCTATAGCTCTGCTGGCTATACGTGCCTGGCGGAAAACGCGAATGCAACATTTCCAACTGACGATTGGGCTGCGGGGTCAGTAATTGGTCAACGATGCCGTCTTCGTAATGCACACTCATTCGACTGTTCTTGCGCACCACGTAGCCACTGTCCTCGGGGTCAGTGTTGGCTTCGCTGGCGAAGAACCATTGAATGGTGACGCCCAGGCTGCGGGCGATGTTGAACAGCGCCGGAATCGAGGGGTAAGCCAGATTGCGTTCGAGCTGACTGATATAGCCCGCTGTCAGCTCGCTCATCTCAGCCAGGGCGGCCAGGGTCATGCCCCGGCGTTTGCGTAGACCGCGAATCCGCGTACCGAGGAAGTGCGGCTCTGTTGCACCGCTCTGTTTGGCGAGCGCGGCGCTGGCAGGCGGCAGGTTGCTGCTGTTGCTCATTGCGTGCTCCGAACCGGGTGTTGGCCGAGCGCGTTGAAACGCTCGAGCCTGTCGATGGCCGTCAGCGAGGGCGCTGACAAAGGCCCGGAGTATAAAGCAGCCTCAAAGCTCCCAGGCAACCCTCAAACCTTCATAAATCGCTTCTTCGGCCGTGCGCGGCGCCAGGCAATCGCCGATCCGGCGAAACTCCACCAGTCCTTGCAGTTCTGCGCCCAATGTATCCACCGGCTGATGGCCCTGACACAGCACCAAGGTATCGATGTCCTCGAACAGGATCGGTTCACCACTGGCGGTGTGTTGCATGTAGACGGTGCTGTCATCGCAGCCATAAAGACGAGCGTAGGGCGTGATCGGAATGCCTAACTTATGCAGTTCGCCGGCCAGTTGATCGCGCACGTACAGCGGTAGATTCTCCCCGCAATGGGTGCCGTTGACCGCCAGTTGCACCTGATGCCCTGCGCGCATCAGGCGTTCAGCGATGCCGGGGCCGATCCAGTCGCAACGCCAGTCGACCACCAGCACCGAACGCCCGAGTTTGACCTCGTCGCGCAGTACCTGCCAGGCATCCACAACGTGCAGTTCGCCGCCGCGTTCGAAAGACGGCCAATAGGGTTCAGCGCCGGTTGCCACGATCACCAGATCTGGCTGTTCACGTTCGACCAGCGCCCGGTCGACGCGGGTGTTGCGAACCACGCGTACGCCAGCCAGTTCCATTTCCCGTTGCAAGTTGGTGCTGGCGCCGCCGAATTCGCTGCGCCGAGGCAGCAGTTGCGCCAACAGTACCTGCCCGCCGAGTTGCGAACTGGCTTCGTAGAGCGTGACTTCATGACCACGTTCAGCGGCGACGGCAGCTGCTTTCATCCCGGCCGGGCCGCCACCGGCGATCATGATGCGTTTGCGTTTAGGCGCCGGTTGCAGGTTGCCAAAAATCAGTTCACGGCCGGTTTCCGGGTGTTGTATGCAGGAAATCGGCAAGCCTTTGTGGAAGTGCCCGATGCACGCCTGATTGCAGGCGATGCAGGCCCGCACATCTTCGCTGCGCCCAGCGTCGGTTTTGTTCGGCATTTGCGGATCGCAGATCAGAGCGCGGGTCATGCCGCACACATCGGCCTGACCGCGAGCAATGATCAGCTCCGCTTCCTGCGGCTGGTTGATGCGTCCGGTGACGAACAGCGGGATCGACAGGCTGGCCTTGAACGTCCCGGCCTCCTTGGCCAGATAGGCCGGTTCGATGGCCATCGGCGGCACGATATGCACTGCACCGCCCAACGATGCCGAGGTCCCGGCGACGATGTGCACGTAATCCAGGTGCTGTTGCAATGACTTGACCGCCGCCAGCGACTCGTCTTCGGTCAGGCCTTCGGGGTCGCGCTCGTCGGCGGAGATGCGCAAGCCGATGATGAACTGCTCGTCAGTGTTTGCGCGCACTGTCGCAATGACTTCGCGCAGAAACCGCAGACGCTGTTGCAGATCACCGTTGTAACCGTCGGTGCGTTGGTTGACGCGCGGGTTGATGAATTGCGCGGGCAGGTAGCCATGGCTGGCGACCACTTCCACGCCATCCAGCCCGGCTTGATACAAACGCCGGGCCGCGGCGCCATAGCCGGCGACGATGTCGTCGATCATCGCTTGATCCAGCGCACGCGGCATGACCCGAAAGCGTTCGTTGGGCACCGCCGAAGGCGAGTAGGCGACGGCCAGCAGGCCATCGCTGGACTCCATGATTTCCCGCCCCGGATGGAAAATCTGCGAGAGCACCACGGTGCCATGGGCATGGCAGGTTTCAGCCAGTTTGCGGTAGCCCTCGATGCAGGCGTCGTCGGTGGCCATCAGCACATGGGAGGTGTAGCGCGCACTGTCATGCACCCCGGCAACTTGCAGCACGATCAACCCCGCGCCGCCCTCGGCACGCGCTCGGTGATAAGCGATCAATTGCTCGTTGACCAGATTGTCGGTGGGCATCGAGGTGTCGTGACCGCTGGACATGATGCGGTTCTTGAGGCGCTTGCCGCGAATCTCCAACGGTTCGAAGAGGTGCGCAAACGCTGGGTTTGAAGTCGGCATGGTGCGGGTACTCCAGGCTGGCCGGAACCGAAAAACAGGGTTTTCGGCGTTGTTTTTATTTCGCTATAGAAATTTACCTTAAGTAAAAAATCAACCTGTTTTTTTAATATTGGTTTGTTTCCTGTGGCAAGGGGGCTTGTCGGAACGCCGCATCGTCCCGTTCGGCTGCGCAGCAGTCGTAAAACCATTGGGTGTGGTGTGTCAGTGGAAATGCGATTAGCGGTTTTGGGATCGCTTGGGGCTGATTGGGGTTCTTTGATGGTGTGTATATCCGTTTTTTTGGTGACGGCTAGTAATGGTTCCGCTCTTACAGCGGGTCACTTGGAAAAGCCCCAAGTAACCAAGGGCTCTTGCCCCTTTCGTTCGGTGCCTCGCCGAGGCACCGAATGGCGGGGCAGAAGCGCTTTGGTTACTTTCGACTGGGCCGGCATTCCGGCTTTTCGAAAGTGACCCGCCGTCAGGGCGGAACCCTAAGTGGCCGTTACCGCAGGAATGGATATGTACCCGATCCCATGTGGCCGTTACCGCAGAAACGGATATGTACCCCAACCCAATCCGACGACAAGCCCCCTCGCCACAATCTGCGCTGCTGTTGTACAGTCGTTCAGCTCAGCGCCTGCAAAAGGCCAGCCCAACGACCGATCCAAGGAGATTGACCACGATGTCTCAGGAAGCCCGCTTTTCCCGAATGGAGCCGGAGTTGCGCAAGGCCAATCTGATCGAGGCCACGCTGGTGTGCCTCAAGCGTCACGGCTTCCAGGGCGCTTCGATCCGCAAGATATCGGCTGAGGCGGGGGTTTCGGTCGGGCTGATCAGTCATCACTACTCGGGCAAGGATGAGCTGGTGGCCGAAGCCTATATGGCGATCACCGGGCGGGTCATGAACCTGTTACGCGACGCCATGGAACAAGCCGCACCCAATGCCCGTGAGCGTTTGTCGGCATTTTTTCGTGCATCGTTCTCGGCCGAGATGCTGGATCCGCAGCTGCTGGATGCCTGGCTGGCGTTCTGGGGCGCGGTAAAGACTGCCGAAGCAATCAACCTCGCCCATGATCATTCCTATGGCGAATACCGCGCCGAATTGCGCAAGGTGCTGATCGATCTGGCACAGGAAGAGGGCTGGGATGACTTCGATGTTGACCTTGCCGCCATCGGCTTGAGCGCGCTGCTCGATGGCTTGTGGCTGGAGTCGGGACTCAACCCCGGTACGTTTACCCCGAATCAGGGCATCCAGATTTGCGAAGCCTGGGTCGACGGTTTGCAAGCGGGTGGTCGCCAGCGTTTCCGGTTGCAGACGGAGGGCTGTTGATCGATTGTTCAGCAATGGATACTCTCCGCCGCTGATGCCGGAAAAACTCTAATAAGAAACGCGCCCTTTGGGCACACGCAGGACAACAAGCGATGACTCCTCGGGTACTGATCGTCGACGACGATCCGCTGATTCGCGAACTCCTACACGCCTATCTCTCGCAGGAAGGCTACGAGGTGCACTGCGCTGCCACGGCGGAGCTGGCCGAAACCTTTCTGGCGACCCATGCTGTCGACCTGGTGATGCTGGACATCCGGCTTCCGGGCAAGGACGGTCTGACCCTTACCCGCGAACTGCGTGTGCGCTCAGAAGTCGGGATCATTCTGATTACCGGGCGCAACGACGAAATCGACCGCATCGTCGGCCTCGAATGCGGCGCCGATGACTACGTGATCAAACCCCTCAATCCGCGTGAACTGGTGTCCCGGGCGAAAAACCTGATCCGCCGGGTTCGCCATGCGCAGGTACACAAATCTGCGACGGCGCTGCCACGCCAGCCGGTCAAACAGTTTGCCGCCTGGGCGCTGGACACCGATCGCCGGCGCTTGATCGATCATGCCGGTGGCGAAACCCTGCTGACCCACGGTGAGTATCAGTTGCTCAGTGTGTTTCTGCGCAACAGCGGGCATACCTTGAGTCGCGACCAGTTGATGGATCAGATCCGCAACCGTGAATGGGTGCCCAATGACCGCTCCATCGACGTCTTGGTCGGGCGCTTGCGGCGCAAACTGCATGACGATCCCGCCGAGCCGCAATTGATCATTACCATCCATGGCACCGGCTATCTATTCACCGCCAGTGTGGCTGCCTGAACGGTATGTTGCGGCGGGTCTGGCTGTTATTGGTTTTGGCGCTGGCGGGCGCTACGGCGACGGCGGCCGAGCGAATTCGCTATTGCGATTATCCGGTCTACCCGCCGATTTCCTGGAGCGATGGCAAACAGGTTCGGGGCCTGGCGCCCAGCGTGGTCAAAAACCTCTTTGGACACCTGGGTTACGAGGTCGATATCGTCGTGCTGGGCAACTGGAAACGCTGCTTGCTGGACGCCGCCGAAGGCCGCGTCGACGTGGTCCTGGCCTACAGCACAGCGCAGCGCGAGCAGAGCATGCGTTTCTCGACAGTACCGGTGTTGCGCGAAGAAGTCGCGGTGTTCGTCAATCGTAAACATCCGGTGAAGTTCGAACGGCTTGAAGACCTCGGCAACTACCGTGGCGGCCTGATGTTCGGCGAAAGTTATGGGCTGGACTTCGATCGCTTCGTCGCTCAGCACGGCAATATCGAATGGGTGTCTGACAGTCGACAGAACTTCGGCAAACTGATTCGCGGCAGGATCGACTTCATCACCCAGGAGCGACGCACCGGGCAGCTGTTCGTTGAACACTTGCCGGGTGCTGCAGACATCGAAGCGTTACCCCATTCGTTGAGCGTGGACTATTTGCGGATCGCCGTGTCACGCCGTTCTGCGCTGGCCGAACGCATGCCCGATATCGACGCCGAACTGCAGCGGATGGTCGATGCCGGCGAGATCGAACGCTGGCTCAACGAAAGCGAAGCCATCTACCGAGACATGATCAACCTGCCGGCGGACGCGCAATGACACGCGCTAATCCTAATGGTCTGTTGCGGCGTTTGCTGCTGTTCATCCTGCTGTTCAGTCTGTGCTTCACCGTGTTGGCCAGCAGCGTGCAGCTGTATTTCGAGTACCGCCGTGAAATGCGCGATATCGATTCGCGCATGGAGCTGATTCGCGCCGGCTACCTGGCAAGCCTGGAGCGCAGTCTCTGGGATCTGAACCAGGAGCAGTTGAATGTGCAGCTGCGCGGATTGGTAGACTTTTCCGATGTGGCCCGCGTGCGCTTGAGCAGCCCTGACTTCGATCTGCTGCAAGGCGAAACATCGCCCGTCGGACCGTTGCGCATCGAGCGTTTCGAGCTGACGTATCAACCACCGGACGGTTCGCAACGGCATCTGGGGGAGCTGGAAGTCAGTATCGATCTGGGCGCGGTGTACCACCGTTTGTATGCCACCGGGTTGACCAGCCTGTTGTGGATGAGCGTGTTCCTCTGCGGCCTGGCGGTGGCGCTGTCGGGATTGTTTTACCGCTTGGTGACCCGGCATTTGCAAGTCATGGCCGATTTTGCCCGGCGCATTGCCGCCGGTGACTGGCACGAGCCGTTGCAGCTGGACAAAAGCCGCACCGGCACCGAGGACGAAATCGATACCGTGGCCCACGCGCTGGATGACATGCGCCGGGCGATTCTCAGCGATATCGACCGCCGCGAAGTCGACCGTCTGGCACTGCAAGACAAACGCGACGAGTTGCAGAAAATGGTCGAGCGCCGCACCGCCAGCCTGCTGCGCGCCAAGGATGATGCCGAAGCGGCCAACCTCGCCAAGTCGCGCTTCCTCGCCACTATGAGCCATGAACTGCGCACACCGCTCAACGGCATTTTGGGCATGGCCGAACTGCTGCGCGGCGCCAGCCTCGATGAGCGTGACGGCAAACGTCTGGAGGCGTTGTATAAAGCCGGCGAAGGCTTGCTGACGATTCTCAACGAGGTGCTGTATTTCGCCCGACTGGAAGAAGGTGAAAGCCACCCGGAACTCGTCGACTTTTCCGTCAGGCAACTGATTGACGAGGTGCTGACGCTGCTTGAACCGCGAGGGTTGAGCAATGGTACGCAACTGCATTGCCGGATTGATCCGCAGGTCGCCGATCGCTGCCACGGTGCCGAGCAGTTTTTGCGCCAGGTGTTGAGCAATCTGTTGGCCAACGCCATCAAGTTCACCGAGGCCGGGCAGATCAGCGTTGAAGTCGCGCTGTTGGCTGCCGGTGATCTGCCAGGCCAGCGCCTGCGTTTCAGCGTGACTGACAACGGCATTGGCATTGCGGCAGCGGTGCAGGAAAAGATCTTCGAACGCTTCACCCAAGCCAGCGAAGATGTGGCGCAGCGTTATGGCGGCACCGGGCTCGGATTGGCCATCAGTAAACATCTGGTGGAGTTGCTCGGCGGGCGTATCGGCGTCGACAGCCAGGAAGGGCAGGGCAGTTGTTTCTGGTTCGAACTGACCCTGCAACCGGCCTCAGGTGCTGCGGATGTCACGGCTGTCAGCGTTCCGGGTAAGGCGCTGAACATTCTGGTGGTCGAAGATGTGGCGCTGAACCGCGAGGTGGTCAGCGGCTTGCTGGAGCTCGACGGGCATCAGGTCAGCCTCGCTGAAGACGCCGAACAAGCGCTGGTGCTCTGTCGTACACAATCCTTCGGGTTGATTCTGCTCGATGTGCACCTGCCGGGCATGAGCGGCGTCGAACTGTGCACGTTGATCCGCAGCGCACCGGGGCCCAACCAACACAGCCGCATCTTCGCCCTGACCGCCAGCGTGCAGCCGGCCTTGGTTCGCAGCTATTTGGATGCCGGTATGCAGGGCATTCTCGCCAAACCGCTGAAGCTCGAAAGTCTGCGCCAGGCATTGGCCGGTGAATCGCCCCTGTCTGAACCGGAGCCAGAAAACGAGTTGATGGACTGGCAATTGCTGCACACCCATCGCACCTTGCTTGGCGAGCAGAAACTTCATGGCCTGTTGGGTGTGTTGCGTGACTCGATTAACCAGCACCGCGTGGCGCTTACCGAAGCCATTGACGCGGGGGACTGCACGGAAGTTGCGCATCTGGCTCACCGTTTGGCCGGGAGCAGCGATTCACTGGGGTTCCGCGCCCTGGCCGATGTCTTGCGAGCGCTGGAAGAAGCCGCGCTGATCAACGACACCGTGGCGGTGCAAGGGTTAGTGCCGCAATTCCAAGGGTTGTTGCAGCGCTCCCAAGGGGTGTTGGCGGACGTGTTGAACGACTGACGTACAAAATCGTTACGACTTTTTACATCTTTGATCTTTGCGTACAACGCGAACTTACATGGCTTTCCAATAATCGGGACAACCGCGCCGGACGCGGTCTTCGAAGCTTATTGGAGATAATAATAATGAACTGCCGTAAAGCTGATCTTTCCCCGCGCGATGGCTTCCTGTCATCCGCCGTGCACCTCGCCCAGTTTTAAGAGGTGCTGTCATGAGCGAATCTATCGAACGTAAAGGCATACACCTGACCCGCGCCCTGAAAAGCCGGCACATTTTCATGCTGTCACTGGGCGGGGTCATCGGCACCGGGCTGTTCATGGGCTCGGGTGTCACTATCAACCAGGGCGGGCCGGTGGGCGCGATTCTGGCGTACCTGGTGGCCGGCTTCCTGATGTACCTGGTGATGGTCTGCCTCGGCGAACTGTCGGTGGAGATGCCGGTTTCCGGCTCCTTCCAGACCCACGCTACCAAATACATCGGGCCCGCCACCGGTTTCATGATCGGCTGGGTTTACTGGATGAGCTGGGCGACCACGGTCGGTCTGGAATTCACCGCCGCAGGCATGTTGATGGTGCGCTGGTTCCCGAGCATCCCGATCTGGTACTGGTCGGCGCTGTTTGTGGTGGTGTTGTTTGGGCTGAACGCCTTGGCGACCCGTGCTTTCGGTGAGGCGGAATACTGGTTCTCCGGCATCAAAGTGGCGGCGATCCTCGGTTTTATCATCGTTGGCGTGCTGGTGATTTTCGGCGCGATACCGCTGACCAGTGGCGCGCCGGCGCCGATGATGACCAACCTGATCGGTGACTCACTGTTCCCCAACGGCCTCTCGGCCGTGTTCGCGGTAATGATGACCGTGGTCTATGCCTTCCAGGGTTGCGAAATCATGGGGGTTGCCGCTGGCGAAACCGACCAGCCGGAGAAGAGCATTCCCCGGGCTGTGCGCAACGTCGTGTTCCGCGTGCTGATCTTCTATGTGCTGGCGATTGTGGTGCTGTCGGCCATCGTGCCTTGGCAGCAGGCCGGTCTGATGGAAAGCCCGTTCGTGCAGGTGTTCGACATGGTCGGCATTCCTTACGCTGCGGACCTGATGAACTTCGTGATTCTGACCGCGATTCTGTCGGTGGGTAACTCGGGCCTGTACGCTTCGACGCGGATCCTTTGGGCCATGTCGAAAACCGGCATGGCGCCGAAAAGCCTCTCGCCCTTGAGTTCTCGCGGTGTGCCGTTGCGGGCGCTGACCATCACCCTGTGCTTTGCGCTGGTGTCGCTGATGACCAGCTTCGTTGCCGCCGACACTCTGTTTATGGTGCTCATGGCTGTGAGCGGTATGTCGGGCACCGTGACCTGGATCGTGATCGCCCTGGCGCAATACAAATTCCGTCGCGCCTACCTCAAGGGCGGCGGCAAGCTCAGCGATCTGAAATACCGGGCGCCGTGGTTCCCGTTCCTGCCGTTGCTGTGCATCGCCTTGTGTTGCTCGCTGTTTGTATTCCTGGCCCTCGACGAGACGCAACGTCCGTCGCTGTATTGGGGTTTTGGCTTTATCGCCATCTGCTACGGCGCTTACTTCATGACCAACCGCAAACGCCAGGCTGCTCTGGCGCAGGCCCTGCCGACGGTTTAAACCAACAAACGAAAAACTAAGGTGGGAGCGGGCTTGCTCGCGATGAGGGCGTGGCATTCAACGATGATGTTGACTGTCAGTCCGCTATCGCGAGCAAGCCCGCTCCCACATTAGATCTCGGCGATCCCTTTATCCCTCGATCCTCCATCGCAAGCAGTCTCCGTAGTCAGTTGTTCAAAGATGTAACAACTTTTCCACAGCTCATTCAGAACTCCATATTTTATCTATTTAAATCAATAGCTTATTGATCGTATTGGGCTGTTACAGGCTGCCCGGTCACAGGATTGCCGCCTTACTGAACAGTCGTTTAGTATGGGTGCCATGTCGGTCCCACTTCATGCCAAAACACAACAATTCGAGGACTCGTATGACTACTCAATCTTCTTTGCTCAGTCAGGTCGAAGCAGGCGTTGCCTGGATCACCCTGAACCGTGCACCGCAGCGCAACGCGCTGGACATCCCGACGCTGAAAAGCCTTCACGCCTTGCTCGATCAATTCAACGTCGATCCGGCGGTGCGGGTCATTGTGCTGACCGGCACTGGCCGCAGTTTCTGTGCCGGCGCCGACCTCGCTGAATGGGCTGAAGCCGAATCTCGCGGTGCGCTGGAAAGCTACGGCTGGACCGAAACCGCCCACGCGATGATGAGCCGACTGTACAGCCTCGATAAACCGACCATCGCCGCGATCAATGGCACCGCCGTCGGCGCCGGGATGGATCTGACGCTGTGCTGCGACTTGCGCCTCGCCGCGCAGTCCGCCCGCTTCAAGGCCGGTTACACCAGCATGGCGTACTCGCCCGATGCCGGTGCCAGCTGGCATTTGCCACGGCTGATCGGGACCGAACAGGCCAAACGTCTGTTGTTCCTCGATGAACTCTGGAGTGCTGATCGCGCCCTGGCGGCAGGCCTGGTCAGCGAAGTGTGCGCTGATGAGCAACTGCTGAGCGTGGCGGGCGAACTGGCCGCGCGACTGGCCAGCGGCCCGACCTTCGCCTTCGCCCAGACCAAGAAACTAATGCGCGAAGGCGCCCAGCGCAGCCTGCCTGAACAACTGAGCGCGGAACTCGCCGCCGGTTTGCTCTGTGGTCGCAGTGAAGACGGCGCCGAAGCATTGCGTGCGGCGATGGAAAAACGTCCGCCTGCCTTTATAGGTAAATAGGGTTGGCAAATAGGCGCGGCATCGCCGTCCACGAATAAAACGATTATCGAAGAGCAGGTAGCGCAATGAATTTCCAGCTGACCCAAGAACAAGAAATGTTGGTGGACGCGGTTCGCAGTTTTGTCGCCAAGGAACTGCTGCCCCATGAAGAAGCGGTCGATCGCGCCGATGAAGTCTCTCCGGAACTCGCCGCGCAGATTCGCGGCAAGGCTGTGGCGGCAGGTTTCTATGCCTTCAACATGCCGGAAGAAGTCGGCGGCGGCGGGCTCGACTACCTGTCCCAGGCGCTGATCGAACGCGAACTATCCAAGGTGTCGTGGGCGTTGCATGTGTTTGTCGCGCGTCCGTCGAAAATCCTCATGGCCTGCACCGGCCAGCAGATTCAGGACTACCTGCTGCCGTGCATCCAGGGTGAAAAGATCGACTGCTTCGCACTCACCGAACCGGGCGCCGGCTCCGACGCCAATGCAATCAAAACCCGCGCCGTGCGTGAGGGCGCCGATTTTGTGTTGAACGGCAGCAAACACTTCATCAGCCATGCCGGGCACGCCGATTTCGCCATTGTGTTCGCCGTGACCGATACCTACGAACACAACGGTCGCAAGCGCAACGCCGTGACCTCGTTTCTGGTCGACCGCGACACGCCGGGCATGACCATCCGCCGCGGGCCCAAGTGCGTCAGCAACCGTGGTTATCACACCTACGAAATGTTTTTCGACGACTGCCGCGTACCGGCCTCCAAAGTGTTGGGCGAAGTCGGCAAGGGCTGGGACGTGGCCAACGCCTGGCTGACCGCCGGACGGGTGATGGTCGCCGCCAACTGCGTCGGTCAGGCCCAACGTGCGCTGGACGTTTCGCTGCAATGGGCGGCGGATCGCAAGCAGTTCGGTCAACCCATCGGCACCTTTCAAGGGGTGTCGTTCAAGCTGGCCGACATGGCCACGCAAATCCGTGCTGCCGAACTGATGACCCTGCACACCGCCTGGAAAATGGACCAAGGCACCATGACTGACGGCGAAGCCGGGATGGCCAAATTGTTCGCCAGCGAAGTGCTCGGTCGCGTGGCGGACGAAGCGGTGCAGATTTTCGGCGGCATGGGCCTGATGGACGAAGGTCCGGTGGAGCGCATCTGGCGTAACGCCCGGATCGAGCGGATCTGGGAAGGTACCTCGGAGATCCAGCGCCACATCATTTCCCGCGAGCTGCTGCGGCCGCTGCTGCGCTGATCGGGTCGGAGAACGCATATGTCCCAACACATTCGCGACAACCTCAAACGCCTGCTCGCGCCGCGTCATCTGGCATTTGTCGGCGGCCGGAGCATGGCCCGCGCGCTCAAGCGCTGTGCTGAAGGCGGCTACCAAGGCCAGATGTGGCTGGTTAATCCGCAACACGACAGCCTCGAAGGCGTGCCTTGTGTGCGCAGCGTCGCAGAACTGCCGTGCGGACCGGACGCGGTATTCATCGCCACCAACCGCGAGCTGACCTTGACCTGCGTCGCCGAGCTGGCGGCAAAAGGTGCGGGCGGAGCGATTTGTTACGCCTCCGGTTTTGCCGAGACCGGCGCGCAAGGTCAGGCCTTGCAGGATCAGCTACTTGAGGCGGCTGGCGATATGGCCTTGCTCGGCCCCAACTGCTATGGCTTGCTCGATTACCTGCACAGCTCAGCGCTGTGGCCGGTCGCCCATGGCGGCAAGACAGTCGAGAAGGGCGTTGCGGTACTGACCCAGAGCGGCAACTTTGCCTACAACCTGTCCATGAGTGATCGCTCGTTGCCAGTGGCCTATATGGCTTCAGTCGGCAACCAGGCGCAATTGGGCATTGCCGAATTGATGGATGTGCTGCTCGACGAGCCGCGCGTTACGGCGATCGGCTTGCACCTGGAAGGTCTGAAGAACGTTCCCGGTTTTGCCCGGGCGGCGCACAAGGCGCTGGAGAAGGGCATTCCGATCATCGCACTGAAAACCGGTGTGTCGCAGATCGGCGCTGAATTGGCCCTTAGCCACACCAGTTCGCTGGCCGGTTCCGATGCGCTGTACGACAGCCTGTTCGATCGCCTCGGAGTGATTCGCGTCAGCGGTCCGGTGAGTTTTGTCGAAACCCTGAAAGCTGCTGCGTGCGGCAATCTACCGGCTGGCAAGAGCCTGATCGCGCTGGCCTGTTCCGGTGGCGATGCCGGGCTGATCGCCGACTACGCCGAACGCAACGACTTGAGCCTGCCCACACTCGACGAAAGCCAACGGATCGAACTGGATCAAGTGCTGCCGAGCTACGCCAATCTGGTCAACCCGCTGGATTTCACCACGGCGATCTGGGGTGACCGCGAAGCGCTGGACAGGATGCTCGACAGTGCTCTGCGCACTGAAGCCGATGCCGCCGTGTTGGTGCTCGATTACCCCTCTGAAGCGACCGGTGAGCGCAAGGAATGTGACCTGCTGTTGGAGCTGTACTGCGCGGCGTTGACCCGTCACGGCAAGACCGGTTTCGTCACCTCGGCCTTTCCCGAGCTGCTGCCGGCCAGCGCCCGCGAGCGTCTGCACGTTCGTGGCGTGGCGGCGTTGCAAGGTGTGGAAGACGGTTTGGCCGCATGGGGCCGGATCGCCGGTTATCAACAGCATCGTCAGGCCTTGCTGGCGCTCGGTGAGGCGGCGCTGGTGCCGATTTGTCCACAGGCGTTGGAAGGCGAGGGGCAGTTGCTGGATGAATGGCAGTCCAAACAGGCCTTGCGCGCCTTTGGCCTGCCGACACCGCAAGGCCTGTTGAGTACGCCAGCCGAGGCGCTGACCGCGGCGAATTCCCTGGGTTATCCACTGGTGCTCAAGGCCGTCAGCGCCCAGCTACCGCACAAGACCGAAGCCGGTGCCGTGGCGCTGAATCTGCGTGATGCGCAGGCGTTGAGCGACGCGTTGGAACAGATGCGCGGGCGGATTGCCGACTACGCGTCGGGTGTGCCGTTCGATCAAGTGCTGCTGGAACGCATGGCGACGCCGCCGTTGGCCGAGTTGATCGTGGGTATCAAGCGTGAAACCCATTTCGGGCTGGCGCTGGTCATCGGTGCTGGCGGGATTCTGGTGGAACTGCTCAAGGACAGCCGCAGCCTGCTGTTGCCGACCAATGACGGGGCCATTCGCGCCGCGTTGCTGAACCTGCGCAGCGCTCCCTTGCTGCAAGGTTTTCGTGGTCGCGAAGCGGCGGATCTGGACGCGCTGGTTGCCGCGATCCGGGCCGTGGCGGACTACGCCTGTGAAAACGCCAGTCAGTTGCTCGAACTTGATGTGAACCCATTGTTGGTCGGTGCCGATGGCACGACTGCGGTCGACGCGTTGATTCGCCTCGGCCATGCGTGAGGATATGAGCATGCAAAGCAAAACCTTGACCGGCGGCCAGACCCTGGTGCGCCTGTTGGCCAATTACGGCGTCGACACCGTGTTCGGCATTCCCGGTGTGCACACGCTGGAGCTGTATCGCGGCTTGCCCGGCAGCGGCATTCGCCATGTGCTGACCCGGCACGAGCAAGGGGCCGGTTTCATGGCCGACGGCTATGCGCGGGTCAGCGGCAAACCGGGTGTGTGCTTCATCATTACCGGTCCCGGCGTGACCAATGCGGCGACCGCTATCGGCCAGGCCTACGCCGACTCGATCCCGATGCTGGTGATTTCCAGCGTCAACCATACCGCCAGTCTCGGCAAAGGGTGGGGCTGCCTGCACGAAACCCAGGACCAGCGCGCGATGACTGCGCCGATCACCGCATTCTCGGCGGTGGCCTTGAGTGCCGAGGATTTGCCCGAACTGATCGCCCGCGCTTACGCGGTATTCGACAGCGAGCGTCCACGTCCGGTGCACATTTCGGTGCCGCTGGATGTGCTGGCCGCGCCGGTGACGCGTGACTGGAGCCATGAAGTGGTGCGCCGTCCGGGACGCGGCGTACCGGCTGCCGATGCGTTGGATCAGGCTGCGGCAAAGCTGCAAGCGGCACGCCGGCCGATGATCATCGCCGGTGGCGGTGCGCTGAATGCAGGGCATGTGCTCGAGGCTTTGAGTACGAAGCTGGCTGCACCGTTTTTCAGCAGTGTCGCCGGCAAGGGTTTGCTGCCGCCGGATGCGCCACTGAATGCAGGTTCGACCTTGTGCGTGGAACCCGGCTGGAAGCTGATCGCCGAAGCCGATGTGGTGCTCGCGGTCGGCACGGAGATGGCCGACACCGACTATTGGCGTGAGCGTCTGCCGCTGAATGCCGAGCTGCTGCGGGTGGATATCGACTCGCGCAAGTTCAACGATTTTTACCCGTGCGCCGTTGCCTTGCAGGGCGATGCACAGCAAACCGTGGCTGCTTTGCTGGCGCGTCTGGTCGAACCCGCACGCGATGCGAGTGCTGCCATTCAAGCCGTCGACACGTTGCGTAAAGCGGTCAAGGCCGGGCACGGGGCTTTGCAGTCGATCCATCAGGCGATTCTCGACCGCGTCTCGGCTGAATTGCCGGACAACGCCTTTATCAGCAGCGACATGACCCAACTGGCCTACACCGGCAATTACGCCTTCAGCAGCAATGCGCCGCGCAGTTGGCTGCATCCCACCGGCTACGGCACCTTGGGTTATGGCTTGCCGGCTGGTATTGGGGCCAAGTTCGGTGCGCCGAACCGGCCGGGATTAGTGCTGGTCGGCGACGGCGGTTTTCTCTATACCGCGCAAGAGTTGGCGACGGCGGTGGAAGAACTGGACAGCCCGTTGGTGGTGTTGCTGTGGAACAACGACGCCTTGGGGCAGATTCGCGATGACATGCTCGGGCTGGATATCGAGCCCATTGGCGTATTGCCGCGCAACCCGGATTTCGCCGCATTGGGCCGCGCCTTTGGTTGCACCGTGACGCAACCGCAGAGCCTGGATGAATTGCAAACCGACCTGCGTGCCGGTTTCAGCCGAAACGGCGTGACCCTGATCGAACTCAAGCACGCCTGTGCGCTGGTCGGTTAAACCCTCAATAAGGAACAAGCCCTCATGCGTTTTTCCGATCTGACCCAACGTATCGCCGGTGATGGCGCTGCCGCCTGGGAAATTCATTACCGTGCCCTGGCGCTTCAGGAGCAGGGCAAAGATATTCTGCTGCTCTCGGTAGGCGACCCGGATTTCGATACCCCGGTGCCGATCGTGCAAGCGGCCGTCGATAGCTTGCTGGCGGGCAATACCCATTACGCCGAGGTGCGCGGCAAGCGTGCCCTGCGGGAAAGCATCGCCAAACGTCATCGCCAACGCAGCGGCCAACAGGTCGATGCCGATCAGGTCGTGGTGCTGGCCGGTGCGCAATGCGCGCTGTTCAGCGTTGCGCAGTGCGTGCTCAATCCCGGTGATGAAGTGATCGTCGCCGAGCCGATGTACGTCACCTATGAAGCGGTGTTCGGTGCCTGCGGTGCGGTGGTGATTCCGGTGCCGGTACGTTCCGAGAACGGCTTTCGGGTGTTGCCTGAAGACGTCGCTGCACGCATTACGCCGCGCACTCGGGCGTTGGCGCTCAACAGTCCGCACAACCCGTCTGGCGCCAGCTTGCCGCGCAGCACCTGGCAGGCGCTGGCCGAGCTGTGTATCGCCCATGATCTGTGGCTGATTTCCGATGAGGTTTACAGCGAGCTGTTGTTCGAGGGTGAACACATCAGCCCGGCCAGTTTGCCGGGCATGGCCGAGCGCACCGCAACGCTCAACAGTTTGTCCAAATCCCACGCCATGACCGGCTGGCGCGTCGGCTGGGTGGTCGCGCCGCAGTCGCTCGCCGGGCATCTGGAAAACCTCGCGTTGTGCATGCTCTACGGCTCTCCGGATTTTATTCAGGACGCCGCGGTGGTCGCGCTGGAAACCCAACTGCCGGAACTGGAAGCCATGCGCCTGGCCTATCGCCAGCGCCGGGATCTGGTCTGCGAATGTTTGGCCGATTGCCCCGGTGTGCGCGCGCTGAAACCCGATGGTGGCATGTTCGTGATGGTCGACATTCGCGAAACCGGGCTCAGCGCCCACGCGTTCGCCGACCGTCTGCTGGATCGGCACGGTGTCTCGGTGCTGGCCGGTGAAGCGTTCGGCCCCAGCGCCGCCGGGCATATTCGCCTCGGTCTGGTACTCGGCGCCGCGCCACTGCGTGATGCCTGCCAGCGGATCGCCCGCTGTGCCAATGAATTGATGGAGACTCTGGTTGATGCGTAATCACACCGCACTATTTATCGACGGCGCCTGGCAGGCACCTTCAGGTCAGGGCATGGCCGAGGTGATCAATCCGGCCACTGAACAGGTCGCAGGCTCGGTGCCGTTGGGTGACGAGCGTGATGTCGAACGCGCCGTGGCTGCTGCACGGCGGGCCTTCGGCCCATGGTCGCGAACCTCGTCCAGTGTGCGGGCGGCCTATATCCGTGGCTTGGCCGACCAGTTGCGCGCGCGGGCCGACGAGATGGCAGCGGTGATTACCGCTGAACTCGGCATGCCAGTGCAATGGTGCCGCTCGGTGCAAGTCGACGGACCGATTGCCGGGCTGGAGCAGTACATCGACATCGCCGGGCTGATGGATGAGGTGCGCGAGGTCGGTAACTCGTTGGTGATCCGCGAGGCGGTCGGTGTCTGCGCGTTCATCAATCCGTGGAATTACCCGCTGCATCAACTGATTGGCAAACTCGCGCCGGCGCTAGCCGCCGGTTGCACGGTGGTGGTCAAACCGAGCCAGGAAACCCCGCTGCACGCCTTCTTGCTGGCCGAAATGATCGAAGCCATTGGCCTGCCGGCCGGGGTGTTCAACCTGGTCAGCGGGCCGGGCTCGAAGGTCGGTGAAGCCTTGGCCAAACACCCGGACGTGGACATGGTCTCGTTCACCGGCTCGACCGGCGCTGGCGTTCGCGTGGCGCAGGCGGCAGCGCCTTCGGTCAAGCGGGTCTGTCTGGAACTGGGCGGCAAGTCGCCGTTGCTGATCGCAGAAGATGCCGATCTGGCGGCGGCTGTGCGCTACGGCGTGCAGGACGTGATGATCAACTCCGGACAGACCTGCACCGCGTTGACCCGCATGCTGCTGCCCGCCAGCCGCTATGCCGAGGCGTTGGAAGTGGCACTGGCCGAGACCCAAAGCCTGCGCATGGGCGATCCGCTCGACCCGCAGAGTTTCCTCGGTCCGATGTGCTCGGCGACGCAGCGACGTACCGTGCGTGACTACATTCAAATCGGTCAGCAAGAGGGCGCACGCCTGCTGTGTGGCGGAGAAACGACCGACGAGTTCGAGCGCGGTTTTTACGTCAAGCCAACGCTGTTTGCCGACGTCGATAACCGGATGCGCATTGCCCAGGAAGAAATCTTCGGCCCGGTGCTGTGCCTGATTCCCTATTCGGATGAAGCCCAGGCCATACAAATGGCCAACGACTCGCCGTTCGGTTTGTCCAGCGGCGTATGGGCTGGCAGCACTGAGCGCGCACTCGGGCTGGGTCGGCAAATGCGTGCCGGGCAGTGTTTTATCAATGGCGGGGCGTTCAACTATCAGGCGCCGTTTGGTGGCTACAAACAGTCGGGCAATGGTCGCGAGTGGGGGGAGGAGGGGCTGGCCGAGTTTGTCGAAGTGAAGGCGATGCAAGTGTAACCTCGCCATGACCGTTGCCCGGCCTTCGCCTTCCAGCCTTCGTCTTCCAAGCTTGAAAACGTCCAAGGAATTCCCATGAAAGTATTGATCGTCCACGCCCATCCCGAGCCCAACTCCTTTACCGCCGCCTTACGCGACCAGGCGGTAGAAACCTTGAAAGCCCAAGGGCATCAGGTGCAGGTCAGTGATTTGTATGCAATGAACTGGAACCCGGTGGCCAGTGCCGATGACTTCTCCTCGCGAGAAAATCCGGACTATCTGGTCTATGCGCTGGAGCAGCGTCTGGGGGTTAAAAGCCAGTCGCTGGCGGCGGATATTCAGCAAGAACTGGACAAGCTGCTGTGGGCCGATCTGCTGATTCTGAACTTCCCGATTTTCTGGTTCTCGGCGCCGGCGATGCTTAAAGGCTGGATCGACCGGGTATTGGTTTCCGGTGTCTGCTACGGCGGCAAACGTTTCTACGATCAGGGCGGGCTCAGTGGCAAGAAGGCACTGGTGACGGTGACCCTGGGCGGCCGTGAGCATATGTTTGGCGAAGGCGCGATTCATGGCCCGCTGCAAGACATGCTGCGACCGATCCTGCGCGGCACGCTGGCCTATGTTGGCTTCGATGTGCTGGAGCCGTTCGTGGCTTGGCATGTGCCGTACATCAGCGCCGAGGCGCGCAAGGACTTCCTGCAGGGCTATCAGCAGCGTCTGGAAAACATCGCCGACGACCAACCCATCGAGTTCCCGCGCTTGTCGCAGTTCGATGAGGCGCTTTATCCGCTGGTCGAGAAGGCTTGAACGGGTAATCAGGACGAAGAAATTGCTGCGAACCTTGGGTTTGCAGCGAACTTCTGAGTGGTAAGCTGGCCGCCGCGCCAGGAAAAGCGAGCAGACCATTGAGCACGAAGATCATCACGAAGGAAGGTCATGAAGCCCTGAAAAAGGAGCTGGATTACCTTTGGCGAGAGAAGCGTCCCGACACCACCCGGAAAGTCACCTGGGCGGCTTCTTTGGGCGATCGAAGCGAGAACGCAGACTACCAATACAATAAAAAACTGTTGCGGGAGATAGACCGTCGCGTCCGGTACATCCGCAAGCGTCTGGAAGATATGCGGGTGGTGGAGTACTCACCCGAGCAGGAAGGGCGGGTTTTCTTCGGTGCCTGGGTCGAGATTGAAAATGAAGCCGGTGAAACCAAGCGTTTTCGAATCGTCGGCTACGACGAGATTTACGAACGCATGGATTACATCTCCATCGATTCGCCGATGGCCCGTGCGTTGCTGAAAAAAGAAGTCGGCGACGACGTCGTCGTTCCGACCCCCCATGGCGACATGGAGTGGTGGGTGAACACAATCGAATACGTGAAATAGATTGCCGCACGGGCCAGCGCTCATGAAGCCCGGCCCGAGCCCATCAACCCTCGCGCAGGACTGTCAGAGGGCTGGCGTTCAAGGCCCGTCGCGTGCCGAACACCCCAGCGCCACCCACCAGCAGCGCGCCGATCACCGGCAACAGCAGCAGCCACGGATGCGGATGCCAGGCCAGATCAAAGGCGTAGCGGTAAAGTACCAGGCTCACCAACTCCGAACCCAATGCTGCCAGCAGACCGCTGACCGCACCCAGCAAACCGAACTCAATACGCCGCGCCTTGACCAGCAGTTGCCGCTCCGCCCCTAAGGCACGCAGCAGCGCGCCTTGGCGAATACGTTCATCCAGTGTCGCTTGTAAACCGGAGAACAACACCGCCATCCCCGCTGCGAGAACGAACAACAGCACGTACTCCACTGCCAGCGTGACTTGGGCGAGGATGCTGCGCAGCTGCGCGAGCAACGCTTCGACCTGAAGAATGGTCACCGCCGGGAAGGCCCGCGAGAGGTCGATGATCTGCTGATCGTGACCGGCGGCCAGATAGAAGCTGGTCAGGTAAGTGGCGGGCAGATCCTTCAAGGTCCCCGGCTGGAAGATCATGAAGAAGTTAGGCTGAAAGTTATCCCAGTTGATCGTCCGCAGGCTGGTGACCTGCGCTTCGCGATTGACCCCACCCACGGTGAAGATCAGATGGTCGCCGAGTTTGAGTTTCAGGCTTTCGGCCACTTTGGCCTCGACCGAAACACCCGGAATGTCGCCCGAAGGCTGATCCGACCACCACGAGCCCTGCGTGAGGATGTTGCCCGGTGGCAAGTTGGCAGCCCAGGTCAGGCTCAGATCGCGCTGGATCGCCCGATCACCTTCGGAATCCTTGCTGGCGATTTCCCGCACCGGTTCGCCATTGATGCTGATCAGCCGTCCCGGCACGACGGGATACAGCGGTGCCGATTGCGCGGACAGCTCAATCAACCGGTTGGTGAAGGCTTCTTTATCGGCGGGCAGGATATTCAGTGCGAAATAGTTGGGAGCATCTTTGGGCAGCTGGTTCTGCCAGGTGTCCAGCAACTCGCCGCGCAGCAGTGCGATCAGCGCCATCGACAACAGAATCAAGCCGAAGGCCAGTGATTGACCCGCGGCTGCCAGCGGATGGCGCAGCAACTGACCCAATCCCAGGCGCCACGGCAGGGAAGCACGCGCGAGCAATCGGCGCAGGCTTTGCAACAGCAGCAGCAACAGGCTGCCGAGCACCAGCGCGGCAATCACACCGCCGCCGAGCAGGGCGAAGGTCAGGACCAGGTCCAGGCTCAAGCGCCACATGATCAACCCGAGCGCCGCCAATGCCGCGCCATAGACCACCCAGGTGCTTGAGGGGATTGGCAACATGTCCCGGCGCAACACTCGCAGCGGTGGAACACGCCCCAGGGCGGCCAATGGCGGCAGGGCGAACCCGGCCAAGGCCACCAGCCCGGTGCCGATCCCGGCGATCGCCGGCAGCAGACCGCCCGGCGGTACATCGGTCGGCAGCAGGTCATGCAACAGATAGAACAAACCGAGCTGGGCAAACCAGCCGAGCAGGGCACCGCTGAGACTGGCCAGCAGACCGAGTACGGTCAACTGCACACTGAACAACAGCATGGTTTCCCGGCGTGACAAACCAAGACAGCGCAGCAAGGCGCTGGCGTCGAAACGGCGAGTGGCGAAGCGGGTAGCGCTAAGCGCGACCGCCACCCCGGAAAGCAGCACTGCCACCAGACTGGCCATGTTCAAGTAACGTTCGGCCTTGCCCAATGCACCGCCGATTTGCCGGTTGCCGTCACGCGCGTCCTGCAATCGCTGGTTGGCGGCCAGACCGGGTTTGATCTGCTGTCGATAGGCTTCCAGGGCGGGCGCCGCGCCGCGCCAAAGCTCGCGATAGCTGACGCGGCTACCGGGTTGCACCACGCCAGTGGCCTCAAGGTCGGCCAGGTTGATCATTACCCTGGGTGTCAGGCTGTAGAAATTACCGGCGCGATCCGGCTCGTAGGTCAGCACCCGGGTCAGGCGCAGGGTTTTTATGCCGACGTCGATACTGTCGCCGATCTTCAGATTCAACGCTGGCAACAGCCGGGCCTCGGCCCAGGCTTCGCCGGGTTTCGGGCTGCCTCCGACTTCTTCCGGAGCGTAAGGGGCGACCGCGCTTTTCAGCTCGCCACGCAATGGATAAGCATTGTCGACGGCTTTGATGCTGGACAGCTGAATGCCGCTATCCGTAGCGATAACGCTGGAGAACTCGACCACTTGGGCATGTTCCAGGCCCAGCGCGGTGCCGCTTTGAATCTGTTCTGGTCGCGCTGGTGAGCTGCCTTCGAGTAGCAAGTCGGCGCCGAGAAACTCGGTCGCGCGCAACAGCATGGCGCCGTTCAGGCGCGCGCCGAAATAACCGATGGCGGTACTCGCCGCCACGGCGACCAGCAAGGCGAAGAACAGCACCCGCAGTTCGCCTGCGCGGGCATCGCGCAGCAATTGACGGATGGCGAGGCTGAACAGGCGCAGCAGCGGCAAGCGTGCCATCAAGGCTCCAGTGGGGCGACCAGCAGGCCGGCTTCAAGGCGGATCAGGCGCCGGCAGCGGTGCGCCAGACGTTCGTCGTGGGTCACCAGCACCAGGGTCGTGCCGCTTTCTTTATTGAGTTCGAAGAGCAGGTCGCTGATGCGCTCGCCGGTGTGGCTGTCGAGATTGCCGGTAGGTTCATCGGCGAACAGCACGTCAGGCTCTGCGGCAAATGCGCGGGCAATCGCTACCCGTTGCTGTTCGCCACCGGAGAGCTGGCGTGGCGAGTGACTCAGGCGCTGGCCCAGTCCGACCCGCTCAAGCAGTTCCCTGGCGCGCTCGCGGGCGTCCTTGCGGCCGTCCAGCTCCAACGGCAGCATCACGTTTTCCAGAGCGTTGAGGCTGTCGAGCAGTTGAAAGGACTGGAAGACGAAGCCGACATGTTCGGCCCTGATCCGTGCGCGTTGATCTTCGTCCAGGGTGCTCAAGGCTCGACCGGCAAGCACGACTTCACCGCTGCTGGGTAGATCGAGACCGGCCAGCAGGCCGAGCAGGGTCGATTTACCGGAACCGGAGGCGCCGACGATGGCCAGGCTGTCGCCCTTGTTCAGTTCCAGACTGAGTTCGTGCAGGATGGTCAGTTCACCTTCCGCGCTGAGAACCACTTTGCTAAGGTTGCGCGCTGTGAGAATGCTTGCGCCCATGGAGAGTCCGATGCGTGTGTGGTTTTTGAGTGCTGGCCTGGCCTTGATGTGCATGGCCCAGAACGCAGCGGCGGGTACTGTCCTGATCGTTGGCGATAGTATCAGCGCGGCTTTCGG
Organism: Pseudomonas sp. H11T01; assembly: GCF_048515765.1. Lineage (NCBI taxonomy): Bacteria > Pseudomonadati > Pseudomonadota > Gammaproteobacteria > Pseudomonadales > Pseudomonadaceae > Pseudomonas > Pseudomonas sp. H11T01. Next base: position 56,110 of record NZ_JBLYED010000018.1, read on the forward strand.
CCTGGATACCCGCTTGGGCTGGGTGTCCTTGCTGGAGCAGAGGCTCAAGAGTGAAGGTTTTGCCGATAAAGTGGTCAACGCTTCCATCAGCGGTGACACCAGTGCCGGCGGCCAGGCGCGCCTGCCAGCGCTGCTTGCAGAGCATAAACCTGAATTGGTAATCCTTGAGTTGGGCGGCAATGACGGCCTGCGCGGTCAGCTGCCGGCTCAATTGCAACAAAATCTTGCGTCGATGATCGACAGCTCCCGTGCCAGCGGTGCCAAAGTGCTTTTGCTGGGCATGCAGTTGCCACCCAACTATGGCGTGCGTTACACCAAAGCCTTTGCCGAGGTTTACAGCAATCTCGCCGAGGAGAAAAAGATCCCGCTGGTACCGTTTTTTCTCGAAGGAGTGGGCGGGAACCCCGATCTGATGCAGGCCGATGGCATTCACCCGGCGGCGGTGGCTCAGGGCAAGTTGCTGGAAAATGTCTGGCCGACGCTAAAACCGCTGCTTTGACACTTTTCTACAGGCAGTCTTTCGGCTAAGGTGGCGCCCCGATTTGGAGCCCCCGATGCCGCGTCCCGCCTGGTCCCTGTTTGCCTATCAACTGATCGAGCCTGATGAACAGCTGGATCTGTTCGCCTGCCAGGAAGTCCGGGTACATCTGGTGACGCGTCAATTGGAGCTGGGCGGTTCGGTCGACCGTACGCTGTGTGGCACGTTGTTGCCGGCTCAACCGCGCTGGTCGAGCGTCGACCGGACGATTTTCCAGGACCAGCGATTGTGTTCGCTGTGTCGTGCCATCCTCGAATCACAGAAACGCGGTACGTCGCCGATCTGGCCGGAATTGCGCTTCGAGCTGTAGCGCAGTTTCCTGGCGCGGTACAACACCGGTCCGCCGAGCTGCGTCCCGCAGCGGTGGGTGGCGGTGTACAATGAATTTTTTACTCGTTGATCATGCGAAGGATTTTCCGGATGTTGCCGCGTTTTCCCGCCGTCACCCGCTGCCTGTCTCTTGCCGCCTTGTGTGTTGCTGGTCCCGTTGCAGCGTTGGAGCTGCCTTTACCACCACCGGGTGAAGACATCGTTGGCCAGGTTCAAGTGATCAAGGCCAAGTATGAAGATACCTTTGCCGATCTGGGCACAACCTATGATCTGGGTTATCTGGAGATGGTTGCGGCCAACCCGGGTGTCGATCCGTGGCTGCCGGGCGCAGGCACCGAGGTCGTGCTACCGACGCGTTTCATTCTGCCACCAGGGCCGCGCGAAGGCATCGTGATCAACCTGGCTGAGTATCGCCTGTACTACTACCCCAAAGGCCGGAATGTGGTTTACACCTTCCCGCTGGGTATCGGTCGTGAAGGCTGGGGCTCGCCGATTGCCCACACCACCATTACCGCGAAAACCCCGAACCCGACCTGGACGCCGCCTGCCTCGATCAAGGCCGAGCACGCCGCTGATGGCGACCCGTTGCCAAACGTGGTCCCAGCAGGCCCGGATAACCCGCTGGGGCCGTTCAAGTTCACTCTGGGGACTCCGGGTTACCTGATCCACGGCTCGAACAAGAAGTTCGGCATCGGTATGCGCACCAGTCACGGGTGCTTCCGCATGTTCAACAACAACGTTCTGGAAATGGCCGGCATGGTACCGGTAGGGACATCCGTGCGGATTCTCAACGATCCGTACAAATTTGGTATCAGTGGTGGCAAGGTCTATCTGGAAGCGCATACGCCACTGGATGACAATGGCAATCCGTCAGTAGTGGACAAGCACACCGCGGTGATCAACGCCTTGCTCAAGCGTCAAGACCTGGCCAATAACTTGCGCATGAACTGGGATGTGGTACGCGATGTGGTAGCCGCTGAAGATGGTCTGCCAGTAGAAATCGCCGTGCCGAACAACGCGCCTTTGGTGACTAGTGTGCCGATCGATCTGCAACAGTAATTGCTCATAAAATAACTCGTCGAGGCTTCACGGCTTCGGCGGGTTTTTTATTGCCGTCAGGAAATTCGGGCAATAAAAAAGCCGATCCATGAATGGATCGGCTTGATAACAACCCCGAAGGATTATTACTTGCGGCTAGCTTTGTCCAGCATACGCAGAGCACGCTCGTTAGCTTCGTCAGCAGTCTGTTGTGCTTTTTGAGCAGCAGCCAGAGCTTCATCAGCTTTACGATACGCTTCGTCTGCACGAGCTTGGGCGCGAGCCGATGCATCTTCAGTAGCGGTCAGACGTGCTTCGGTTTCTTTGGTGTGGCTGCTGCAACCGGTAGCCAGAACTGCGGCCAAGGCCAGAGCAGAGAATTTCAGAACGTTATTCATCGTGTTCCCCTTCAAGGACTTTCTATTAAAGAGCTATCTCCTCAGAGTGAGGAATTAGCCGGCGTACATACTACCCATTACTTGTAGTAAGTAAACTGACGTAGCGCAAGAAGCAAAAAATATTCTAGGCCTTGAATAATTTTCGAGCAACTTTTCATGAGACTGTATAAAAAGTATGCAGCTGCGAGGCCCGCTCTGGGCGAGCTGCTTCATAGTGGGTCATGAGTGCACGCTGGCGCCAGAGGCTGTTTTGGAGTGTAGGCGAAAGTCGGTCTATATTGATCGGTCTACACTTGTGTTCAGAATTTGCGGATCGGCTCACGCATCTTTGTCCATGTAGAGGTGACTTTAAGGAAGGGCGTTCGTCTTAAGTCTCAACATCCGGCAATGCACAGGCCATCGACCAGGGGATATTGGGTCGGGCCACCTCTACGTGACACAGAGCTGCACCAGCGGGAGCTACACGATGACGAGCGCGCCTTGAGCATTTACGGCAATGGCGCCTACTATTTGTAACGTGCTCGGCTGCGCGAGATCGGTAAGCTCTTCTCGGTGTCCAGACAGGCACGGGGTGGCGTAGATGTTCCTTCGCCGGAAAAACATCGGTAAGGTAGGGGTCAGAATTCCTGACCCGCGAGGAGTAGTGATGAGCGAGGCGTTGTCCATCCACCATGACCAGGCTGGTCATCAGTTCGAGACCAGTGTGGACGGTCATCGTGCCTACCTGACCTATATGGACCTGGGTAAGCAGACCCTGGATATCTATCGCACGTTTGTGCCCAACGCACTGCGTGGCCGCGGTATAGCGGCCGCGCTGACCGAACAGGCGCTCGAGTACGCAGAACAAATGGGCTACACAGTGATTCCGTCGTGTTCCTATGTGGAGCGCTACATGCAGCGTCACCAGCGGCACGCTGCGAAACTCTGATCAGGTACGCCTATAAAATCCGGAATTATCCTGCAATGCTGTTTGCTCAGGCATGCGATCCACTGGATGCCGGGTCCTACCTCTTATTAAGCGCCTCGGGCCTCACTGGCTCGGGGCGTTTTGCTATGGAAAACGTCCGCACTGGCGCGTAACTCTATCCGTTTGGATGTAAATGGGTGGTGGCAACGCAATGGCCATTCCAGTCAGGTGGCCGACGATGTGTTTCAAATGGTTAGGAGGGGCGCTATCCAGGACTTATCGCCCTTCGCCAACAGAACACCTGTGCTTAACTGTTTTCAGAAAAAAAACAAACAGTTAGGAGTCGTCTATTCATGGATTTGAAGATTGATCGGCAGGCGCTCGTGCCGGTGGTGCAGCAAATCGTCAACGCGTTGGCGGCGTGGATTCACCAGGAAAACTCGCACTCCGGTACGCGCCTGCCTTCTATCCGACAATTGGCGCGGGACAACCTGCTCAGCCAGTCCTGCGTCATCGAAGCCTATGAGCGGATGGTTGCTCAGGGGCTGCTGACATCACGGCAGGGGTCGGGCTTTTTCGTCGCCGAACCAGTGCGCGTTCTCCAGCCCCGGGATAAGGTTCAGGGGGATGAGGAGGCCGAGGCGGGGTGGGGGCACTTCACCGGCAGCCCTTTGAGTGAGTTGAGGCTGGGGTGCGGGTGGTTGCCTGAAAGCTGGCGAGAAAGCGATGACCTCAGTTACGCGATCCGTCAGATCACTCGCACCGACATGACCGGGCTGTTCAACTACAGCACGCCGTTGGGTTTGCCGGTCTTGCGCCAACAACTGCAGAAACATCTGAAGCAGATCAACATCTGTGTGGATGAAGGTCAAATTCTGACTACCCATGGCGCCAGCCATGCCCTGGATCTGGTGGTGCGCACGCTGCTCAAACCAGGCGATTGCGTGGTGATTGAGACCCCTGGCTTCTCCAATCTCCATCGTTTGCTCAAGCTCCATGGGATTGCGCTGCTTGAGGTGCCTAGAACGTCTAGCGGGCCGCAGCTCAATGAGCTCTACAGCCTGCTGGAGAACCATAAGCCTCGCGCTTTGTTCATCAACAGCCTGTACCACAACCCGACCGGCAGCAGCCTGGCGCCGACGGTGGCGCAGCGCTTGCTGCAATTGGCGACTAGCCATGACTTCTTCATTGTCGAGGACGACGTTTTTGCCGACTTACAGAAAGGTGCCTGCACACGCCTGGCGGCCCTGGATGCTGATGAGCGGGTGATTTACGTCGCCAGCTTCTCGAAAACTCTTAGCAGTTCGCTTCGGCTCGGCTATATCACCGCCAGCGCCGAAATCATTGCCCGGCTGGCCGAGGTAAAGATGATCACCTGCCTTGGAGTCTCGCGCTTTTGCGAATCAGTGATGGCCAGCCTGTTGGCCACCGGTGCCTATCACAAGTTGGCGCAACGTCTGCGTCAGCGCTTGAATAAAGACATGCTCGCCACTCTACAAACGCTGGAGGACGCCGAGTGGGAAGTGTTCACTCGACCTGCTGGTGGCATGTTCATTTGGGCGCGACCTGGACTGTCCGACTATGCTCAGGTGCGCGAGCAGGCTGGCAAATGTGGTGTATCGCTTTCTTCAGGGGTGGCGTTCAATCCTGACGGTGCACCGAGCAATTGGCTTCGCATCAATGTGGCCTACGCGAATGACCCGAGGGCCTTGGCATTTTTCCGTGCCACGGCTCTGCCGGATCGACCTCAACCATCCTGAAAACGACCTTGACGTAGCTTTTTGCCATTATTCAGACGCCAGAGACTTGTGCTAAAGGGCGGCCCATTGCGAATCTGCATAAATAGAAAATGGCCTTTATGCCATTCGGCATGGGAAGGGGATAAAGCGCAATGATTACGGCCGTTCAAGGACGTTTTGCCAACCTCGGTATGGCGAAAAAACTGGGTGTCGGATTTGTTCTGGTATTGCTCCTGACGGCATTGGTGGCAGCCATTGGCGTGTGGTCCCTGCAGGAGATCAGTCATCGTTTCGATGGTCTGAAGCAGATGTCCACGCTCAATAGCAACCTGCTTAAAGTGCGTCTGCTGGAGCAGGACTATGCCTTGCATGGCGACCCGAAAACTGCCGATGCCTTGCATGAAGGCGTTGATGGCCTGATCGCGCTGGCGACCCAACTCAAGGCGCAGTCAGCGACCAACGTTCCGGTGATGAATGACGTCGAACAGGCACTGGGCGCTTATCGCAAAGCGTTCGATGAGTTCGTCGAGCTGACCCAGGCCAAGGACCTTGCGCTGGAAATGGCCAGTTGGTCGGTTTCCAGCGTCGCCAATAACCTCGATGTGCTCCAGTCCGGTCTTGCCGATGATGGCGCCTACACGCTGAAGGAGTCCCAAGGCAAAGAGGGTGCGGAGTTTATCGAGCAAGCCAATCAAGTCAGTCAGGTATCGCGGCTGATGCTGCAGGCGATGAACGAAGCGCATGTGCGTCTGGATCAGAGCCGCAAGGGTGAGGATGAGAGTGGGGAGCAGGGCAAGATCGAGCAGGCTGATCAGGCTTTGACCCAGGCCGAGCAGCTCAAGACAACGGTCAAGGACGCGGGGTATCAGACGGTCCTCAACGAAGTGGCCGGGCATATCGCCAGTTTCAGTGAAAAGCTTACCGAGTACACCGGTTTGCTGGCGCAAGAAAAAAAGGTTTATCAGCAACTGCATGAGCGCGCCGCGCAAGTGGTCGATCGAGTCGATCAGGCCTATGCGGCCGAAGATCAGTCGATGCAGGTGGAACTTAAAAAGAATTCGATTCTGATCATCGGCTCGTCGGCACTGGCGCTGCTGGTCGGATTGATCGCTGCGTGGGTGATTACCCGGCTGATCGTCGCGCCGCTACGAAGCGTGATTCATGTCGCTCAACAAATTGCGGCGGGGGACCTCAGCGCGACAGTCGAGGTCACCCGTCGTGACGAAATCGGCCAGCTGATGCTGGCGATGCAGCAAATGGGTGCCGGGCTCAGCAGTATCGTCAGTGGCTTGCAGGCGGGTATCGAGCAGTTGGCGAGCTCGGCTCATTCGCTGTCGGCGGTGACCGAGCAGACCAATCTCGAAGTCAGCAGTCAGAAAGAAGAAACCGAGCAGGTCGCCACGGCGATGAATCAGATGACTGCCACCGTGCACGACGTGGCGCGCAACGCTGAAGAGGCAGCCCAGGCTGCACAGAGGGCGGACGATAAGGTTGAAAGTGGTCAGCAGGTGGTTCGCCAGAGCATGCAGCGTATAGAACAGCTCGCGGACTCGGCCACCTCGGCCAGCACCAGCATTGAAAGTCTCAGTGCGGAAATACAAAACATCGGTACGGTGCTCGGCGTGATCAAAAGCGTGGCCGAGCAAACCAACCTGTTGGCACTCAATGCGGCCATCGAAGCGGCGCGCGCTGGAGAGCAGGGCAGGGGCTTTGCGGTGGTTGCCGACGAAGTGCGGGCGTTGGCCAAGCGCACCCAGCAATCCACTGAGGAAATCGAACGGTTGGTGAGCGCTTTGCGTTCGGCCGCACATTCTTCAGTGCAACAAATTCAGAGCAGTGGCGAGTTGGTCAAATTGGCCGTCAGCGATGCGTTGCAGACCGAAAGCGCGCTGGGCAGCATTGCTGCCGCAGTATCGTTGATTCAGCAGATGAACCAGCAAATCGCCGCTGCTGCCGAACAGCAAAGCTCAGTGGCCGAAGAGATTAACCGCAGTGTCACCAGCATCCGCGCCAGTGCCGATCAATCGTCATTGGCGATGCAGGGCAATGCCGCGTCCAGCATTGAACTGGCGCAGTTGGGTGCGGAGCTGAAGGGGATGGTTGGGCATTTCCGGTTGTAGGGTGCAGGCTTCGGATTACTGTAGGCGCGGGCTTGCCCGCGAAAGCTTTCGGTCAACCAACCTGGCGTTGGTTAGACACAGTTGGCGCTTGCCGCATGAATTGCTCATGCGGCAAGCAGCATCTCTTAGTCGTAAATCGCTTTCTTCTTCCAGTCAGCATCGGCTTCTACCGTCTTCAGGCCTTCGGTCAATTCATTGACTTCGCCTTCTGTCGGTTGAATGTTGGTCAGCACCATTGAATTGGCGCGCGCCAGGAGCTTCTCCAGGTACTGGAGCTGCTCGTTGTAAGTCACCGGATCCTGTTGCTTACGCAGGTACTGCACGCCGCGTTCGAACGCCAGGCGCGCCTGACCAGGCTGGTTCTGTTGCAAGGCATGCTGCCCAAGGTTGTTGAAGAACTCGATATGCAGCAGCACCAGGATATGACGAATCTCCCTGATCCAGTGCTTGGCCTCGTTGGCCGGTAGAAAGCCGTCCTGTGCTGCCCGGGTTACCTGGCCATGCATCGCCTCCAATAGAAAGCGTACATCCTTGGCCTTGGCTTCAGTCTGGATCGGTGCCGGCGGGTTGTTGACCGGTATTGATTCGCCCTGGGCGACCAATGCGCTGAGTTCGGTTACCCGTGTCTTTGTAGCAGCGTCAGTCTTGTTGAGGTTCAGCAGGCGCTGAGTGACATTGAGTTCCAGCCGGGTCAGCAGCAGCTTGAGTGCGGGTGTCATCAGTTGGCCGGGGAAGGTCTCGGTGATTTCGCCGCAACGGCGCAGGCGATCGTTGAGTTCGACCTTGGTGCGCGCCTTTTCCAGCTTGTTGTTTTCCACCACATGGTTCATGTAGCCGATGGCGATCAGTATTACGATCCCGGCTATTACGAGCAGGGTGATCATGAGTGGTGTCACCGTTAAGACCTCTATATAGGGTTCGCGTGTGAGTGTAGTGGCTTGGCATTTAGGCGCATAGGACTGAACGACGAGTTGAAAGGCGTCGTCGCGCGGATGAATGCAGATTGCCATCATTCACTGCGCTGGACTATAACGCCTTGTCGGGTGCCAGAATATAGGCGCCAAACCCTGGGCGGGTGAAATGCCGAAACAGTCGCCAAAACCATAGCGAAGTCATTGATTTAAATAAATTTATATCTGGGGGTTGACGACCCCTCAATCCATCCATAGAATGCGCGCCACTTACAGCGTAAAGCACACAGCGAAACGCAGTAAGTAGTGAATGTTGTACGTGTGTCCCCTTCGTCTAGTGGCCTAGGACACCGCCCTTTCACGGCGGTAACAGGGGTTCGAGTCCCCTAGGGGACGCCATTGCGGGAATAGCTCAGTTGGTAGAGCACGACCTTGCCAAGGTCGGGGTCGCGAGTTCGAGTCTCGTTTCCCGCTCCAATTTTAAACAGCCTTGCTTTCGGGCAGGGTTGAGTGAAACCAGAACCAAGTCTTCGGATGCGGGTCTGGGCACTGGAACACACACCATGTGTTCCGGGCAGCGTGTCCCCTTCGTCTAGTGGCCTAGGACACCGCCCTTTCACGGCGGTAACAGGGGTTCGAGTCCCCTAGGGGACGCCATTTGCGGGAATAGCTCAGTTGGTAGAGCACGACCTTGCCAAGGTCGGGGTCGCGAGTTCGAGTCTCGTTTCCCGCTCCATTTTTACAAAAACGCCGCTCTCTGAGCGGCGTTTTTGTGTGTGCGTAATTTGTGGACGCAACAATATTCAAAAAGGCCCGCCAGTCATGCTGAGCGGGTCTTTTGCGTTGTGAGTCGTATCATTTTCTGAGGCTGCGTCTGCTCCGATTGCAACACCTGGATTTCAACGTCAGATGCTAAAGCCAGCTTTGACTTGTCCATGCAGGTGCAGAGCCAGATGGTTGCTGCTGTCGGAAAGCAGATAGAGATGGTGAACTGGAAGATCAGGCAGCGCCACTCCAGGGATTGTTCGGGTCAAACCAGCAATCATTCTGCTTTCTTCGATCATCCCCACTGCCAATCCGCTCAAAACGCAAGCCTCTACGGCGGGCGAACTGGCGCTTTCGAGCATGATCCGATAATAGACGCCGTGCTCCTTCAGTGCGTGTACAGCGGACTCGCGATAGGGGCAACCCGTCAGTTGTACGGCAATCGGCAGAGGAGATTGCTCGGGTGCCTTGAAGTGTTCGGCGACTACCCATACCGGTTGGATATCACACAGCCGTTCGCCTTGCTCCAAGGGGTGCGCACTCACCACCAAGGCCAGATCCACTTGCTTGCGGCTGAACATGGCAAAGAGTTCGCCGCTGGATCTGGCGTCTACTTCAAGCTCTAGCAGTGGATTGTCAGCGATTAGCATGGGCAGGAAATCGCGCATGAATGTTGGCGCATAGGAGTCGGGCAAACCAAGACGGATCCTGCCTTGCATGGGTTGGGGCGTTAGCGAAGCCAACAGGCGGTCGTGACTCTTCAGGAACTCCGTCGTTTCCGACAGTAGCTTTTTCCCGTACATCGTCAGTTCGACGCCCTGGTTATTACGATTGAACAGCTTCTGCCCCACCAACTCCTCGAGCTTGTGAATCTGCGTTGTAACGGTTGAAGCGCTGCGATGAACATGGTTCGCAGCCTCCTTAAAACTCCTGAAACGCGCCACCGCGTGAAAGGTGCGCAGTGAATCGATATTCAATCGTTGATTAGTGGTTCTCATTTTTTGAATTACTTGTACTGATTATTCAAATTTACAAAACAATGCCCTCAACCTACTCTTCGGTCAAGCAAGAGGGAGCTTGCTCATCAAATAAAAAAGGGGGCGGTATGGAAATCAACGATCTGGTTGTTGAATCTTTGAAAAGTGCGCACGGTCTGTCTGGCCGCATATGGACGATTGAAAACGCTGAAAAATATTCGACCTTGTCTTCGCAGGCATCAGATCCCCATCAGTGGATCAGCGAAGAAATTTTTTCTCTGATGACTTCGCTCAACACCGAAGGCATGACTCGTGCAGATTTGTGTGCCGCCCCCAATGGCTACGGATCGTTGGACCAGACACTGCGGGCTGTTGCCGATGACCTGGTAGCTCTGTTGGGGCAAGACAGACTGCATTATGTGGAGTTGGGGCCGGAGCCGGTAAAGACATCGGCGCTCATTGGATACTTGCTCGAGCACGGGGTGGAGCCTCAGGACTACACAGCCATTGATGTCAACCATGCTTCGCAAATCGCGATGCGTGATGCGGTCGAGCCGTTACTTCCCACAGCGCAAGGATTCAACTACCTCGCGAAGAACTTCCGTGATCTGGAGCGCCACCATATCGAACGCGGACAGGACGTAACCCTGATTACGATGCTGGGGTTTCAGGAAGGTAATGAGTTGCCCGGCACCATCGGCGACATTATTCGAAGCGTGGGTGGCAAGCAGACCTATGTGTTGTCCGAGATGCAGCTATCAACGCCTGAGGGCGACGATCATATCCGCCGTTTCTATGAGCATGCTTGCATGAGCCGATTTTCCGATTTGATCGGTTTGAAAATGGGCTTCGAGAAACGCGGCACCCATCAGATTGTCGTTTCTGAAATTGAACATAACGATGATCTGTACAGGGTTGCAGCAACTCTTCTACCCGTTAGCGATGGTCGTGAAGAAGGCTACCTGTTGACCAATGTTTGCCTCAAATACACGCGCGAACAGTTCATGCGAATCAGGCAGGAATACGGCGGTTATAAGGTGATTGGCGAGTATTGCAGTGGGGATGGGAGCGTGATTTACCAGCTATCAAAATACTGCGTGGGTTGATGAAATCTGTATAAAAAGGGACTAAGACCATGGCTAGAGAGGGCGATCTTCCTGTATTCGCGCAAGGCTTGGAGCGCATCAAACTGGCGTTGCGAGCATCCTGTTTGCCTGCGTCCAGGCGCAAACGGCCAGAGGCATTCCTCGACACCCTTCATGAGTGGAATGACAGCTACTTGAGCAGCGCTTCACCGGTGGCAGGCTATGCCAAGAGCCTCACGGAATTCGGCTATGCAACTTCTCCTATCCACGTCGCTTCCCCGGACCAGTTGACGGCGGTCGCGGAGGTCGGTGGGTTGTTTTCCGAGCAAGGCATAACGGAGTTACGGCGTGCCTGCTACCAGTTGGAGGCCGCTTCCACCACCAGCAACTGGATCATCTCCAACCGAACGCGGGCAGCGACGCAATCATCGACGTTGATCCGGGGAATGATGAACAGCCGCGCGTTTTTGCTGGCGGTCTCCAGGATTGCAGGCGTGCCATTGGTGCCGCATCCGTTGCTGAACGCTCGCTCGCAGGTTAACTACTTCTACCCGCCAGAGACTCCAGACGACAAAGCCCAGATCGGAATGTGGCACACCGACGGCACGAGCTTTGTGTTGAACATTTTGTTGTCTGACCCCGGTGAGTACGAAGGTGGGGAGTTTGTCTACTTCGAAGGGCCAGTTGAACAATTCGATACCCATGATTTCGGTGGCCGGTTACGCAAGAGTAAGGTCAGAGCGTGCGGTGATGCGGTGTACATCTATGGGAGTCGGGTGTTCCACGGTGTGCGCCCCGTGACCTCGGGGCGGCGCATGTCTTTAGTGTTGTCGTTCCACTGCCCTTACACCGTCGAAGACGTAAACACGTTCTGGCATCTGGCATCCGATGATGGGGTTCTGAGCACGCTCAGACCGTGGTGCGCGCTAAAGCGGGACCTGTTTGTGCCAGCACCCGAGCAGTATCGTCAGTTAGGCATTGAGCCGATTAGTTTTGTTGAGGTCGCCGCCGGCCGGGAGCATCGCAGCATCAAGGGACATGGATGAACGTTTCCGGCAAAGGTTTGAGCGCCAAGCCCCTGAAACTCCTGTTGTTGCAGGCTGTGTTTGTCCTGTCATGGAGTTCGGGATTTATCGGTGCCAAGCTGGGGGCACAGACTGCCGGGGCTTTCAATTTGCTGTTCTGGCGCTTTGTGCTGGTGTCTGCCTGCTTGGCGTTGTTCCTTAACGTCAGGCTGATGAAGATCACTTGGACTGAAATCAAGCATCACGCCGTGATCGGCTTGCTTTCGCAATTCTTGTATCTGAGTTGTGTCTACATCGCCATTCAAAACGGTTTGCCACCGGGAATCGCTGCAATCATTGCGGCCTTGCAGCCGTTGATGACGGCTGCTTTGACTTCGACCAATGTCATGGAGAAAAGCAGCGGGTGGCAATGGTTGGGATTGATGATCGGTTTTGTCGGGGTGTCGATCGTCATCTCTGGTCAGTACGTGAATACCGGCGCCGATGTCGGCCTGATCATGTATCTGTTGCCCTTGGTATCGGCCTTGGGGCTGACGATGGCCACCTTGTATGAGCGTCGGTCCACATTGATTCAATCCAAACGCAGCGATCTGAGCGTATCGCTGTTTATACAGTCGCTGTTCACGTTGATAGGCTTCGGTGTGGCGGTGCTCTATACCGACTCCTTGAGGATACCGAGCGAGCCTGAAGTCCTGATCTCGGTGGTGTGGTTGACGGTGTTCTCTACCTTCGTCGCCTACCTGAGCCTGTGGATGCTGCTGCGTGAAATGACCGCCACCCATGTTGCGGTGTTGGTCTATCTGGAGCCGCCAGTGACCCTGGTCTGGGCGGCCCTGGTATTTGGCGATGTCATCTATGGCACCACATATGTGGGGATTGCGGTGGTGGTAGCGGGGTTGATTATGGTGCGGCTCAAGCAGCCAGCCATTAGATGTACTTCTTGACGCTTCCCGTCGTCATCTCCACCACGCCCCAACGCACAGCAAATCACATCGACAGAATCAATCGCCCGGCGAACAGAATCAGGATCACGCCCATGGTCCGTTCAAACCAGTGGCCCATCCGCATAAACATGAGCCGCACGCGTGCGCTGGAAAAGAACAGCGCGACGATGATGAACCACGCCGCATTCACAAAGCACATCCAGACCCCGTAAAGCGCCTGAATTTTCAGCGGCGTCGTAGCGCTGATCACCGTCGTGAAGATTGCCAGAAAGAACAGTGTAGCCTTGGGGTTGGTGGCGTTGGTCAGGAATCCGGTCATGAACGCTTTGGGCAATGTCTGGCGTTCCACCTGCTCCGGCGTAGCGTTGCTGCCTTCAACCGCGGTTTTCGGTTTGCTGCGCAGCAGGCTGACACCGAGATACAGAATGTAAGCGCCACCCACGACCTTGGCGACGCTCAGCAACCACGGTGTGGTGTGCATCAGTGCGCCCACCCCGAGCAGGGTGTAAAGCACATGCACCGAAATGCCTGCGCCGATGCCGATGGCGGTGTACAGCCCGACCATCCGACCGAAGCGCACGCTCTGGCGGATGGTAACCGTGAAATCCGGCCCGGGAGCGACCACTGCGAGAAAGTGGATTGCAGCCAGTGCGAGAAACTCGCCTAGGTAGTTCGAAAGCATTTCAACTCCAGTAAGTAAGGGGTGAGCCGTGCCCCGATAGCCGACAGGATCAATCCACGCTGTAGGCGCGGGGTCATCATCTACATCCGCATCAAGGTTCTATTCAGTAGTATAGGGATGGAGGAAGTGCGCGATAATCCGTTCAAATATCAATGGACTTGTGCGTCATGAGCATAAATCTCCCGCTGCCTCTGCTGGGTGAGATGGCGATCTTTGTCAAGGTTGTCGAGACCGGCAGTTTTTCCGAAGCCGCCCGCCAGCTGGGGTCCTCACCGTCAGCGGTGAGTCGCAGCATTTCTCGCCTGGAAAAAGCGTTGGCGAGTCGTCTGTTGCAACGTACTACCCGCAAGCTGCGCTTGAGCGAAAGCGGTGAGGAAGTATTCAAACGCTGCCAGGACATGGTCAGTGCGGCCAGGTCAGTGATGGAAATCAGCGGCCAGTACAACCATGAGGCTGAAGGCCTGCTGCGGGTTAGTGTGCCAAAGGCGGTCGGCCGTTTTGTGGTCCATCCGCACATACCGGAGTTTTTGCGGCGTTATCCTAAAGTGGATGTGCAGCTGATTCTGGAAGATCGACATGTCGATCTGATCGATGACAATGTCGACCTCAGTATCCGTATCACAGACAGTCCTCCACCCGGTTTGATCGGTCGTCAATTACTGCCTATTGAGCATTTGATTTGTGCGACGCCGCAGTACCTTGCCGAGCACGGAACGCCCACCCATCCCCACGATCTGCTCAACCACAGCTGTATTTATCTGGGCGAAACCCCCAGTGATGCGCGCTGGAAATTCAAGAAAGGCAGTAAAGCGGTGACGGTGGGTGTGCGCGGGCGCTATGCGGCCAATCACACCGGTGTTCGGTTGGACGCGGTTTTGCAGCATGTCGGAATTGGCAGCCTGCCGTATTTCACGGCACGGCATGCGCTGGAGCAGGGGCTGATCGTGCAGGTGTTGCCGGACTGGACCTTTCTCGCTTCGTATCACGGCGGAGCATGGCTTCTTCATTCACCGACGCGTTATTTACCGCCGAAGCTGCGGGTGTTCATCGACTATCTGGTGGAGTGTCTGGAGAAGGAACCGACGCTGGCTTCCCCATCCCCACGCAGCAGCTCTTGAGCAAATAAAAAGGCCCGCCGGTTTAACCGAGCGGGCCTTTTGCGTTATCGATTGTAGATCAGTGTTTGCTGTCCTGATTCGACATCGATAGCAGTTGTTTTTCCTGGTTCCAGTCGAACGGTTCGTCGTTCTGTTCAGCTTCATAACGACGATCTTCGAGGGCCTGGTACAGGTCGATCTCGTCATCGGGCATGAAGTGCAGACAGTCGCCGGCGAAGTACCACAGCAGATCGCGTGGCACCAGGTGGGCAATCTGCGGATAACGTGCGATGACCTGGCAGAGAATGTCCTGACCCAGGTATTGGCTTTCGATCGGATCGACCGGCAATAGCAGCATCAGTTCGTCGAAGCGCTCGAGGAAAAGTTCGTGGCTTTCTTCCGGAACCTGTTCGGCTTCACCCAAGGCGACCAGGATGCTGCGCAGGTGTGCGAGCAGGGCGAGAGTGTGGTCGAGCATAACGGGAGTCCTCTAGAACTAAAGCAAAACGGGCGCGAGAGTATATAACTCCGGCGCCCGCTTTTCATAATCGAACAGCCATACGGACTGGGTTAACGGGTTTTGCCCTCGCTGAGTGTCAGTTCGTCTTTGGTAAAGTCATCGACGTCGATGACCTTGCGCCGTGCGGCTTCTGCTTCATGCAAGGTCTTGGCTTCAACCGGTTGCAAGACGCCAGCCTCCAGCGCGGCATCGATGGCATGTTCCCCGGCGGAAGGTTTGACCTGGCCGCTTTTCAGCGCCGTGTGGAGTTTTTTCTGTAGCGGCTGAGCGGCACTCAACAGGTTGCAGGCATGCTGCAGGGCACCGACCGGATCCTCTGTCGATTGCGGGCGATAGCAGCCTCCCAGCAACTCTTCGAGGGTTGGATCGCCTTTGGCGCGACCGATGACTGCAGCGACTTCAGCCCCCAACTTATCTGACGGACCTTTGTGCCGACGACCGAACGGGAACACCACGACCCGCAGCAGGCATCCGAGTACTTTGTTCGGGAAGTTGGTGAGCAGTTCGTCCAGCGCTCGTTCGGACTGACCAAGGCTTTCTTCCATGGCCCAGGCGAACAGCGGGTGCATATGCTCTGGGGAGTCGAGGTCGTGATAACGCTTCAGCGCGGCAGAGGCCAGATACATATTGCTGAGCACATCGCCCAGACGCGCGGACAGCCGTTCGCGGCGTTTCAGTTCGCCGCCCAGCAACATCATGCTGAGATCGGCAAGCATGGCGAAGGCCGCGGCCTGGCGGTTAAGCGCGCGGAAGTAACGCTGGCTGAGTTTGTCCCCCGGTACGTGTTCGAAACGCCCAAGGCCAAGGTTCAATACGAAGGTACTGGCGGCGTTGCTCACGGCAAAACCGATGTGCTTGAGCAGCAGGCCGTCGAATTCGATCAGCGCCTGTTGTTTGTCTTCGCGGCCGGCGAGGGCCATTTCCTTGAGCACGAACGGATGGCAGCGAATCGCACCCTGGCCGAAGATCATCAGGTTGCGCGAGAGGATGTTCGCGCCTTCCACAGTGATGAAGATCGGTGCGCCTTGCCAGCTGCGTCCGAGATAGTTGTTCGGGCCCATGATGATGGCCTTGCCGCCATGGACATCCATGGCGTGGCTGATGCACTCGCGGCCACGCTCGGTCAGATGGTATTTGAGAATGGCCGAGAGCACCGAGGGTTTCTCGCCAAGGTCTACCGCGTTGACGGTGAGCATTCGCGCGGCGTCCATCATCCAGGCATTGCCGCCGATGCGCGCCAGTGCTTCTTGAATACCTTCAAAGGCTGACAGGGGGACATTGAACTGTTCGCGAACCTGCGCGTACTGGCCGCTCACCAGACTGGTGAACTTGGCCGCACCGGTGCCCACCGCAGGCAATGAAATGGAACGCCCGACTGACAGGCAGTTCATCAGCATCATCCAGCCTTTGCCGAGCATCTCCTGGCCGCCGATGAGGAATTCCAGTGGCACAAATACATCCTTGCCGGAGTTCGGGCCGTTCATGAACGCGGCGCCCAGCGGCAGGTGACGGCGGCCGATCTCCACGCCGGCAGTGTCGGTCGGAATCAGCGCGAGGCTGATGCCCAGGTCTTCTTCGTCGCCCAACAAGTGGTCCGGGTCATAGGCCTTGAAGGCCAGGCCGAGCAAAGTGGCAACCGGGCCAAGGGTGATGTAACGCTTTTCCCAGTTCAGGCGCAGGCCGAGGGTTTCCTTGCCTTCCCATTCACCTTTGCAGATCACCCCGGTGTCCGGCATCGCCCCGGCGTCGGAGCCCGCCAGCGGGCCAGTCAGCGCAAAGCAGGGAATATCGTCGCCGCGGGCCAGCCGGGGCAGGTAATGGTTACGTTGTTCGTCGGTGCCGTAATGCAGCAGCAGTTCGGCCGGGCCGAGGGAGTTTGGCACCATCACGGTGGACGCCAGGTCGCCGCTGCGGGTCGCCAGTTTCATCGCTACCTGGGAGTGGGCGTAGGCCGAGAAACCTTTTCCGCCGAATTCCTTGGGGATGATCAGGGCAAAAAAGCCGTGCTGTTTAATGTGATCCCAGGCTTCTGGCGGCAGGTCCATCGATTGGCCGATCTGCCAGTCACTGACCATGGCGCACAGCGCTTCGGTCGGGCCATCGATGAACGCCTGCTCCTCTTCGCTCAGCTGCGCTTTCGGATAGGCCAGCAGCGTGTTCCAGTCCGGACGACCGCTGAACAGCTCGCCGTCCCACCAGACCGTGCCGGCATCAATGGCGTCGCGCTCGGTTTGCGACATCGGTGGCAAGGCTTTTTGAAACCAGTTGAACATTGGCGCAGTGAAGAATTTGCGTCGCAGGTCCGGCAACAACAAGGGCGCAGTCACCGCTGCGAGCATTACCCAGAAAATCAGTAACAGCCAGCCTGGTGCACGGCTGAAGGCGCCCATCGCCAGCAGGTAGACAGCGACCACGCCCAAAGCGAGTAGAGGCTCGGTGCGGCGATGTGCCAAATAAGCAATACCGACCACCAGAACCAGTATCCACAACAGCAGCATATTCAATCCTCCGTGAAACCAGGGGCAAAACCACCCTCAGAGCTTAGACGGCATCCACAAAAAGGGTGGTAAGAGCGATGTGTTTGAATTTGTAGGAAACATTGGGTGAAATTCGAGAGTTATCTCAACGGCGGACGGTTGAACGCTTCCGTAAACAGAGCACCCAGCGCTGATATTTGGCCGAAACGTCGTTATCTCTGTGCCCGGGCTGTCGCTAGACTCGTGGCTTCCCCTGGAGATTGTTCTCATGCACGAGTATCTGAGTCCCGGCCGCTTCATCGATAGTGACCATCCCTCGGTGGTGGAGTTCGCCGAAACCCATCGCGGCAACAGTCGTGATCCGCTCGAGCAGGCGATCAATCTCTATTACGCCGTGCGCGAGGCCGTGCGCTACAACCCTTATACCTTCAGCCGTGACCCCGAGACCTTGCGCGGCAGCTACGCGCTGGCAACCGGCGAAAGCTACTGCGTGCCCAAGGCAACCTTGCTTGCCGGATGCGCCCGGCATTGCGGGATCGCCGCGCGGATCGGTCTGGCGGATGTGCGTAATCATCTGTCGACTCCACGCTTGCTTGAGCTGCTCAGGAGCAATGTGTTCGCCATGCACGGCTACACCGAGTTGTATTTACAAGGGCGTTGGGTCAAGGCCACGCCTGCGTTCAACCAGAAATTGTGCGAGCTGTTCAACGTAGCGCCGCTGGAGTTCGACGGGGTTAACGACAGCGTGTTCCATCCGTTCAATCGCCAGGGCGAGCAGTTGATGGAGTACCTGGTGGATCACGGGCAGTTCGTGGATGTGCCTGAAGACTTATTCTTCGAGCATCTGGAAAAATGTTATCCACATTTGTTCAGCGATCAGTTGCCAGCCCAACTGGGTGATATGCAGACTGATTTGAGTCGGGCCTGATCCGGCGTAGACTGCCCCGGCATTCATCCATCAAGGGGCGGTCATGCTGAAGATCTGGGGTCGGAAAAATTCGTCGAATGTCAGAAAAGCACTCTGGTGCGCCGAGGAGCTCGGTCTGATTTACGAGGCAGTGGATGCAGGCGGCGCTTTCGGGGTAGTCGACACACCCGAGTACCGTGCCATGAACCCCAACGGCCGAGTTCCGGTCATCGAAGATGACGGCTTCGTACTCTGGGAATCCAACACCATCGTGCGTTATCTGTGCGCTAAGCATGCCGCCGATTCGACCTGGTATCCGGCGAATCTGCAGGCGCGAGCTACTGCCGAGAAATGGATGGACTGGACCACCTCGACCTTTGCCGACCCGTTCCGTCAGGTGTTCTGGGGGGTATTGCGTACCCCGGCGGATCAGCAGGATTGGGTGAAGATCAATGCTGCGCGCGATACCTGTGCCGAGCTGCTATTGATGGTCGATCAGGCGCTGGCTGAACATCCTTACCTGTCCGGAGAGGAGATTGGCATGGGCGATATTCCGCTGGGCAGCTTTATTTATGCCTGGTTTGAGATGCCCGTCGACCGCCCGCAAATGCGCCATCTAGAGGCCTGGTATGAGCGCTTGAAGCAACGTCCGGCGTATCAGAAAGCTGTGATGACCGCGTTGACTTAATACTGACTATCAATACAGGTGACTGTACTTGTGCGGCGTCGACAAGCACCATTGGTCTTGTGCGCCGCTGTTGTATTGCGTGCGGTCCGCCCTTATTTGTAACTCTCTTCCCTTCTTGGTGCGTAAATCCGATATGAGTTCCGCTCTGTCCATCCGGCAGCTAACCAAAACCTACGGCAACGGTTTCCAGGCCCTGAGTGGTATCGATCTGGATGTCGCCGAAGGTGATTTTTTCGCCTTGCTCGGCCCCAACGGCGCCGGCAAATCCACCACCATCGGCATTCTCTCGACCCTGGTGAACAAGACCAGCGGCACGGTGAATATCTTTGGTCATGATCTCGATCGTGAGCCCGCCGCGCTCAAACGCTGCATTGGCGTGGTGCCGCAAGAGTTCAACTTCAACCAGTTCGAAAAGACCTTCGACATTGTCGTGACTCAGGCGGGCTACTACGGTATCCCACCGAAAGTCGCCAAGGAGCGGGCCGAGCAATACCTGACCCAGCTTGGTCTGTGGGACAAGCGTGATGTCCCGTCTCGTTCGCTGTCCGGCGGCATGAAACGCCGACTGATGATCGCCCGCGCGTTGGTGCATGAACCGCGTCTGCTGATCCTCGACGAACCGACTGCCGGGGTGGATATCGAACTGCGTCGTTCGATGTGGACCTTCCTCACCGAGCTGAACCAGAAAGGCATCACCATCATCCTCACCACCCATTACCTGGAAGAGGCTGAGCAACTGTGCCGCAACATCGGCATCATCGACCACGGCACCATTGTCGAGAACACCAGCATGCGGCAGTTGCTTAGCCAACTGCATGTCGAGACCTTCCTGCTCGATCTGAAAAGCGACATGAAAGTTGCGCCGCAGTTGATCGGCTATCCGAACCGCCTGGTCGATGGCCACACCCTGGAAGTCCAGGTCGATAAAGCGGTGGGTATCACCGCGTTGTTTAGTCAATTGGCCGCGCAGAACATTGAAGTGCTGAGCTTGCGTAATAAAACCAATCGCCTCGAGGAGTTGTTCGTGTCCCTGGTGGAGAAAAATCTGTCGAAGGTGGCGGTATGAGTTCCGAGCTGCAACCCAACCTCGTTGCACTCAATACCATCGTCTATCGTGAAGTCCGTCGCTTTACCCGGATCTGGCCGCAAACCCTGCTGCCGCCAGCGATCACCATGGTTTTGTACTTCGTGATCTTCGGCAACCTGATCGGTCGGCAGATCGGTGATATGGGTGGTTTCACCTATATGGAATACATCGTGCCCGGGTTGATCATGATGTCGGTGATCACCAACTCCTACGGTAACGTGGTCTCGAGTTTCTTTGGCAGCAAGTTCCAGCGCTCCATCGAAGAACTGATGGTCTCGCCGGTTTCGCCTCATACCATTCTGATTGGCTACACCTTGGGCGGCGTGTTGCGCGGGCTGATGGTCGGGGTGATCGTCACGCTGCTATCGCTGTTCTTCACCGATCTGCAAGTGCATCACTTGGGCGTGACCATTTTGGTGGTGGTGCTGACAGCGACGATTTTCTCGCTGTTGGGCTTCATCAATGCCGTATTTGCACGCAACTTCGACGATATCTCGATTATCCCGACGTTCGTGCTGACGCCGCTGACCTATCTGGGTGGGGTGTTCTACTCAATCACCTTGCTGCCGCCGTTCTGGCAGACCGTATCGCTGGCCAATCCGGTGCTGCATATGGTCAACGCCTTCCGCTACGGCATCCTCGGGGTGTCGGATATCAAGATCAGCGTGGCCATCACCTTCATGCTTGTCGCGACAGTGGCGCTGTATATCGGTTGTGCCCGTCTGCTGGTCAGCGGGCGAGGTATGCGCACGTAGGGCCACAATCCCAGACCAAAAAACGGCACCCAAGGGTGCCGTTTTTGCATTTCTACAGGCGACTTTTCTTGCGCCGCTTCCATTGCCGTCCGACCCACCAGCGCCAGTAGGTCATGGTCAGGCAGTAGGCGAGGGCACCAAGGACCAGTCCGGTGACCACTGAACCCAGCAGGAAAGGTTGCCACAGCGTCGACAGCTCGCCGCTGATCCACTCCCAGGACAGCTCGTCCGGCAGGCTACGGGGCGGTACGTTCATCAGCCAGGCACCGGTCTGATAGGTGCAGAAAAACACCGCGGGCATGGTAATCGGGTTGGTCAGCCAGACCAGGCTGACGGCAATCGGCATGTTGCCGCGCACCGTTATCGCCAGAATTGCCGCCACCAGCATCTGCAATGGAATGGGCAAAAACGCGGCGAATAATCCCACCGCCATCGCGCGTGCTACCGAGTGGCGATTGAGGTGCCAAAGGTTCGGGTCATGCAGCAGGGTGCCGAGAAAGCGTAAGGATTTGTGTTCCCTGATGCTGGTCGGGTCTGGCATGTAACGTTTGAATAAGCGCCGGGGCATAGGGCTTCTCGGTCAGTTCAAGCGGCAAGTATGCCCGGATTCTACGGATGACAAATTCAGACTTTGTGACAATTAATAAAGCTGCGCCCGCGCGACTCGACTATTCCGAGAGAAAGGACTCTCAAGGACGGGCTTATGCGCACAGGGATGTTTGCACTCGCGTTGGGTCTATTGACCCTGCGCTTCTTGCCGGCGTTGCCGCCGATCTGGTTATTGCTGCTGTTGCCGGTATTGGGGTTGATGCTTCTGCCGTTTCGCACGTATCCACTGGCCTTTTTTCTGTTCGGTTTCAGTTGGGCGTGTGCGGGTGCGCAATGGGCGTTGAACGATCGACTGGCGCTCAGTCTCGACGGGCAAACCCTATGGGTCGAAGGGCGCGTGGTGGGTTTGCCGCAGAACGCCGACGGCGTGGTGCGTTTCGAGTTTGAGGAGGGGCAGTCGCGGCGGACCTCGTTGCCGAAATTGATGCGGCTGGCCTGGTATAACGGGCCATCGGTCAGCAGTGGTGAACGCTGGCGGCTGGCGATCACGCTCAAGCGCCCCGGCGGCTTGCTCAATCCTCATGCTTTCGACTACGACGCCTGGTTGCTGGCGCAACGAATCGGCGCAACGGGCACGGTCAAAGACGGGCAACTGCTCAGAAGCGCCCAGTGGGCGTGGCGCGATGGCATCCGACAGCGACTATTGAGCGTCGACGCCCAAGGTCGGGCCGGGGCGTTGGCCGCCTTGGTGCTGGGTGATGGAGCAGGGCTGACGGCTGCTGATTGGCGAGTCCTGCAAGACACCGGCACCGTGCATTTGCTGGTGATTTCCGGGCAGCACATTGGTCTGCTCGCCGGGCTCATTTATATGTTGATCGCCGGGCTGGCGCGGTATGGGGTGTGGCCGGCGCGTTTGCCTTGGCTGCCGTGGGCGTGCGCGCTGGCCTTCGGTGCGGCGCTGGGTTACGGCCTGCTGGCCGGGTTCGAAGTGCCGGTACGCAGAGCGTGTGTGATGATCGGGCTGGTCCTGCTCTGGCGGCTGCGGTTTCGGCATTTGGGGGCCTGGTGGCCGCTGCTGCTGGCGCTGAATGTGGTCCTGTTGCTTGAACCGCTGGCAAGTTTGCAGCCGGGATTTTGGCTGTCGTTTGCGGCGGTGTTGATTTTCACCTTCAGTGGTCGGTTGGGCGCCTGGAGTGGGTGGCAAACCTGGACCCGCGCCCAATGGCTGATCGCTATTGGTTTGTGTCCTGTGCTGCTGATTCTTGGCTTGCCCATCAGTATCAGCGGGCCGCTGGCCAATATAGTTGCCGTACCTTGGGTCAGCCTGGTGGTGTTGCCTGCGGCCTTGTTGGGAACCTTGCTCCTGCCGCTGCCTTACATCGGTGAAGGCTTGCTGTGGCTGGCGGGTGGTCTGATCGGTTGGCTGTTTCAAGCGTTGGCGCTGATAGCTGGATATGTGCCGGCATGGGTGCCCGCAGCGATTCCTCTTTGGGTCTGGGGAATAAGCGTTCTCGGTGCTTTTCTACTGTTACTGCCCAAAGGATTGCCGTTGCGGCTTTTGGGTTGGCCGATGCTGCTGTTGATGGCTTTTGTGCCGCTCAAAACGGTGCCCAATGGCGAGGCTGAAATTTGGCAACTGGATGTCGGGCAGGGCTTGGCCATCATCGTGCGTACTCGTCATCACACCCTGCTGTATGACGCCGGGCCGCGTTTCGGTGACTTCGATCTGGGAGAGCGGGTGGTACTGCCATCGTTGCGCAAGTTGGGTGTGCGAGAACTGGACGTGATGCTGCTCAGCCACGCCGACGCCGATCATGCCGGCGGTGCTCGTTCGGTTATGCGAGGGTTGCCGGTGGCGCGAGTGCTGAGTGGCGATCCGGATGCGTTGCCTGCCGAGTTGCAAGCGCAGTCGTGCGAAAGTGGCAAGAAATGGGAATGGGATGAGGTGAGCTTCGAACTCTGGCAGTGGTCATCCGCCACCGACAGCAATCAAAAGTCCTGCGTATTGCAGGTCCAGGCCAAGGGCGAGCGCCTGCTATTGACTGGTGATATTGATGCCCAGGCCGAGCGCGCATTGCTGGAAAGTCCTTTAGCCGTTGCTACTGACTGGCTACAGGCACCGCACCATGGCAGTCGCAGTTCGTCCTCCATGGTTTTTCTCAAGGCTCTTTCGCCCACTGCAGTGCTGATCTCCCGCGGGCGTAGCAATTCGTTCGGTCATCCTCATCCGCAAGTGATGGCGCGTTACCGCAAGCTGGACATGATGGCTTATGACAGTGCAGAGCAAGGAGCCATACGTTTGCAGTTGGGTGCCTTCAAGCCGCCTGAGGCAATGCGCCAGCAGCGACGCTTCTGGCGCGATCCGGTCGGGAGCAAATAACCGTGGGTTATTAAACCCGGACGACAGGCAACATCACGGTCTTCGGTGCGTCGAGGCCCTATGTTAGAGTGGCGCACTTTTTCGAGGGGACTGTCACTGTGTGGGAATTGGTCAAATCCGGCGGCTGGATGATGTTGCCGATCATTCTGAGTTCCATCGCTGCGCTGGCCATCGTTGCCGAGCGTTTGTGGACCCTGCGAGCTAGCCGCGTTACTCCCGATCATCTGCTCGGGCAGGTCTGGCTCTGGATCAAGGACAAACAACTCAACAAAGAAAAACTCAAGGAACTGCGCGCCAACTCCCCATTGGGCGAGATCATGGCCGCGGGCCTGGCCAACTCAAAACATGGCCGCGAGATCATGAAAGAGTGCATCGAAGAAGCCGCCGCGCGGGTGATTCATGAGCTTGAACGCTACCTCAACGCACTGGGCACCATCGCCGCTATGGCGCCGTTGTTGGGCCTGTTAGGCACGGTATTGGGCATGATCGATATTTTCAGCTCGTTCATGGGCTCGGGCATGACCACCAACGCCGCAGTGCTGGCCGGTGGCATCTCCAAAGCATTGATCACCACGGCTTCAGGCTTGATTGTTGGTATTCCATCGGTGTTCTTCCACCGTTTCCTGCAACGCCGGGTGGATGAGCTGGTGGTGGGCATGGAGCAGGAAGCGATCAAACTGGTCGAAGTGGTGCAGGGTGACCGTGATGTCGATCTGGTCGAGGGCAAAGCGTGAAATTCCGCCGCAAACAACGGGAAAACGTCGACATCAACCTCGTGTCGTTGATTGATGTGGTGTTTGTCCTGCTGCTGTTTTTCGTCGTGACCACTACCTTTACCCGTGAAACCCAGTTGCGCGTTGAGCTGCCGGAAGCTGTCAGCGGCTCGCCGGCTGAAGATCAACTGGCCAAACAACTGGATATCGCCATCAGCGCCGACGGTGTGTTCACCGTGAATAACCAATTACTGCCCAAGAACGATCTGGCCAGCCTGATGGAGGCGCTGCAGAAAGAGTCCGCAGGCGACACCAATCTACCCTTGTCGATCAGCGCTGACGGCAAAACCCAACATCAATCCGTGATCACCGCCATGGATGCCGCCGGCAAGCTCGGTTTCAGCCATCTGCGCATGACCACCGTCGAGGCGGCGCCGGCTCACTGATGGCACTTTCCAATCGTTTGCTCGCCGCCTGGTATACCGGCCATCGCGCGCTGAAGTTGTTGCAGCCGCTGGAATGGCTGTATCGGCAAGTGGTTCTGCGTAAACGTGAACGCTTTCTCGCCGGTGAGGGCGACATCTATCAACCGCCGGTGCCGTTGGTGGTGGTCGGCAACATCACGGTAGGCGGTACCGGCAAGACGCCGTTGATTCTCTGGTTGATCGACCATTGCCAGCGCAGCGGTCTGCGGGTAGGTGTCGTCAGCCGTGGTTATGGCGCCAAGCCGCCACAACTGCCGTGGCGGGTCAACGCCGGGCAAAGTGCTGAAGTCGCCGGCGACGAGCCGCTGCTGATTGTTCAGCGCAGTGGCGTACCACTGATGATCGACCCGGATCGCAGCCGCGCGGTGCGGGCATTACTGGCTGCCGAAAAGCTCGATCTGATCCTTTCCGATGATGGCTTGCAGCATTACCGCCTGGCCCGGGATCTCGAACTGGTGCTGATCGATTCTGCACGCGGTCTGGGCAATGGTCGCTGCCTGCCCGCCGGTCCGTTGCGTGAGCCGGTCGAGCGTCTGCAAAGCATCGATGCGCTGCTCTACAATGGAGCCACTGAGGACCGCGACAATGGCTTCGCCTTCAGGCTTGTGCCCACCGTGCTGATCAATCTGCAGACCGGCGAGCGACGCCCGCTGGACTACTTCCCGGCAGGGCAGGCGGTGCACGCTGTGGCCGGCATCGGCAATCCGCAACGTTTCTTCACCACTCTTGAAACGCTACACTGGCGGCCAGTCCCGCATGCATTTGCCGACCACGCAGAGTACAGCGCGGCGGCCTTGAGTTTCATGCCGTCATTGCCGCTGGTCATGACCGAGAAAGATGCGGTCAAGTGCCGTGCCTTCGCGTCAGCCGACTGGTGGTATCTGGCGGTCGACGCAGTGCCGTCTCCAGCCTTCGTGGCCTGGTTCGATATGCAGTTGATGCGTTTGTTGCCTGCTCGTCTTTTGCCTTAACGCTTTTATCCAGGGAATTCTCATGGACACCAAATTGCTCGACATCCTTGCCTGCCCGATCTGCAAAGGTCCGCTGAAGCTCAGCGCCGATAAAACCGAGCTGATCAGCAAAGGCGCCGGTCTGGCCTACCCGATTCGTGATGGCATTCCAGTAATGCTCGAAAGCGAAGCCCGTACCCTGACCGTCGACGAGCGACTGGATAAATGAGCACCGCTTTCACTGTCGTCATCCCGTCCCGTTACGCCTCCACGCGTCTGCCCGGTAAGCCGCTGCAAATGATCGCTGGCAAGCCGATGATCCAGCATGTCTGGGAACAGGCCTGCAAGAGCAGCGCCCAGCGGGTGGTCGTGGCCACCGATGATGCGCGCATCGTTGACGCCTGCAAGGCGTTCGGTGCTGAAGTAGTGTTGACTCGTGAAGATCACAATTCCGGTACCGATCGTTTGGCCGAAGTCGCTACGCAATTGGGCTTGGCCGCAGACGCCATCGTGGTCAATGTGCAGGGTGATGAGCCAATGATTCCGCCGGCAGTGATCGATCAGGTCGCAGCCAATCTTGCAGCTCATCCCGAAGCGCGCATGTCGACGCTGGCCGAGCCGATCGAAGACGTAGAAACCCTGTTCAACACCAACGTAGTCAAAGTCGTCAGTGACCTCAATGGCCTGGCGCTGACCTTCAGCCGCGCCACATTGCCTTGGGCGCGGGATGACTTCGCCAAGAGCCGCGAGCAATTGCCGGCTGGCGTGCCTTACCGCCGACATATCGGGATCTACGCCTACCGCGCCGGTTTCCTTCATGACTTC
Source organism: Pseudomonas sp. H11T01 (assembly GCF_048515765.1). Lineage (NCBI taxonomy): Bacteria > Pseudomonadati > Pseudomonadota > Gammaproteobacteria > Pseudomonadales > Pseudomonadaceae > Pseudomonas > Pseudomonas sp. H11T01. The sequence goes on from NZ_JBLYED010000018.1 coordinate 83,002, forward strand.
GTCAGTTGGGGGCCGTGCTGGCTGGAAAACACTGAGTGTCTGGAGCAGCTGCGCGCACTCTGGCACGGCGTGCGGATTCACGTAGGCGATGCAGTGGAAGCACTGCCAGCGGGTGTCGATACCGCGCAAGACCTTGAGCGCGTTCGGCGCCTGCTGGAGGTTTGATGCGGGTTCTGTTTGTCTGCCTGGGCAATATTTGTCGTTCGCCCACGGCCGAAGGCGTGCTGCGCCACAAGTTGCGTGAGGCGGGGCTGGCGGATCAGGTGGAAGTCGCTTCCGCCGGCACCGGCGACTGGCATATCGGCAAGGCGCCGGACAAACGCAGTCAAGCCGCCGCCAGGTTGCGCGGCTATGACTTGTCCGCTCAGCGTGCCCAGCAAGTGACCCGCGCCGACTTTGCGACCTATGATCTGATTCTGGCGATGGACCAGAGCAATCTGCGCAACCTCAACGCCATGCAACCGGCCAAGGGCAAGGCTGAGCTGGATCTGTTCCTGCGTCGCTATGACTCTGCCGTGGATGAAGTGCCGGATCCGTATTACGACGGCGATCAGGGGTTCGAGCAGGTGCTGGACTTGATCGAGCGCGCCAGCGATTTGCTGGTGATCGAATTGAAGGGGCGGTTATGACCTTGCAACTGCAAACGCAGGTTTCTCTCAAACCGTTCAACACCTTTGGGGTGGATGTTCGTGCACAGGTGTTTGCCCAGGCCCATAGCGACGCCGATGTCCGCGAAGCGCTGGCTTATGCGGCTGAGCAGGCATTGCCTCTGCTGGTGATCGGTGGTGGCAGCAACTTGTTGCTCACCGCTGATATTCCAGCGTTGGTGCTGCGCATGGCCACGCGAGGCATTCGTCTGTTGAGTGACGACGGCAGCAGGGTTGTGGTTGAGGCGGAAGCGGGCGAAACCTGGCACCCGTTCGTGCAATGGACGCTGGAGCAAGGGCTCTGCGGTCTGGAGAACCTCAGTCTGATCCCCGGCACGGTCGGCGCCGCACCCATGCAGAACATTGGTGCTTACGGTGTCGAGATCAAAGACGTGTTCGTCGGGTTGACTGCGCTGGACCGTCAGACTGGCGAACTACGGGATTTTACGCTGGCGGAGTGCAACTTCGACTACCGGGACAGTCTATTCAAGCATGAGCCTGGGCGTTGGCTGATTCTACGGGTGCGCTTCGCCTTGAGTCGCGCCGAGCATCTGCACCTGGAGTACGGCCCGGTTCGCCAATGGTTGACTGAACAAGGCATCAGCCATCCGACGGCCAGTGATGTCAGTCATGCCATTTGCAGTATTCGCAACGAGAAACTTCCTGATCCGGCAGTGCTCGGTAATGCCGGCAGCTTTTTCAAGAACCCTTTGGTGGCGGCGGCTATAGTCGCTGAGCTTAAAGCCGAATACCCCGATCTGGTGGCTTATCCACAGGCTGACGGGCGAATAAAACTAGCCGCCGGCTGGTTGATCGAGCGCGCTGGCTGGAAGGGCTTTCGTGAGGCAGATGCCGGCGTGCATCGGTTGCAGGCCCTGGTGTTGGTCAATTACGGTGCGGCGACCGGTCTGGAGCTGTTGAACCTGGCGCAACGAATCCAGAAAGACATTGCCGAACGTTTCAAGGTTCAACTGGAAATGGAGCCGAATCAGTATTGAGCTACGCTTGAAGTCTGAATCCAGAGCCCTGCAAACCTTTCGTGTGTGCAGGGCTTTTTTGTTAATGCTGCTTTAACTTAGCCTCCTAACGATGTATCTCTTTGTTCCATCCCTTTGTTCCAAGCAAGGCCCGATGGAAACCCAGCTGTTTTCATAAGAGAGCCGATTAGCCTGAGTCGATCTGCGTGTACCTGAAACGCTGCATCAAGCGGCAGATTGCTCGACCCCATAACCAAGACATATGCGGGCGTGCCCATGATTACCCTGAAGCTCAACGGTCAAGATCACCCACTGGATGTCACTGAGGATATGCCGCTGCTGTGGGCCATTCGCGATGTGGCAGGCTACAACGGTACCAAGTTCGGTTGCGGCATGGGCCTGTGCGGCGCCTGTACCATCCATATCGACGGCTCACCGGCGCGCAGCTGCATCACGCCGATCGGCTCGGTGGTTGGCCAGAACGTCAGCACCATCGACAATCTCCACAGCGACCCGGTCGGGCAAGTGGTCCAGCAAGCGTGGCTGGACACCGCGGTAGCCCAATGCGGTTTCTGCCAGGGCGGGCAGATCATGTCTGCCACGGCTTTGCTTAAGGTCAATCCCAATCCTAGTGACGAACAGATCGAGGAGGCGATGATCGGCAATATTTGCCGTTGCGGTACCTATAACCGGATAAAAACCGCGATTCGTCAGGCCGCCACTCATTTGCAGGAGGCCAAGGCATGAGCCAGTTACCGAATGATTTTGCCCTGAGCAACCTCAGCCGCCGTGGTTTCCTCAAAGGCGTCGGTGCCACGAGCGCCCTGGTGCTGGCAGCCAGTTGGGGCTGGCAGGAGGCGTTTGCCGAAGAGAAAAAATTCGGTGCCGCTGGCATGCCCAATGGCTGGATCGATGATCCCAAGGTGTACGTCAGCATTGGCGCCGATGGCAGTGTGACGGTGGTTTGCAATCGTTCGGAAATGGGCCAGGGCGTACGCACCAGCCTCAGTATTGTGGTCGCTGACGAACTGGACGCTGATTGGGCGTTGGTGAAAGTCCAGCAGGCGCCGGGCGATGAAGTGCGCTTCGGTAACCAGGACACCGACGGTTCACGCAGCATGCGTCACTGGTACGAGCCGATGCGCCGTTGCGGCGCCGCCGCTCGGACCATGCTTGAGCAAGCGGCGGCCGATCAGTGGAAAGTGCCGGTGGCCGAATGCCGTGCGCAATTGCACAAAGTGATTCACCAACCGAGTGGTCGCGAGTTGGGCTATGGCGCTTTGGCCGCTGCTGCCGGTGCTTTGGCGGTGCCGGCGCGGGACAGTCTGCGCCTCAAGCAGCCTTCGGAATTTCGCTACATCGGTAAAGAAGCCACGCGAGCCATTGATGGTGCAGACATCGTCAACGGACGTGCGGTGTACGGCGCAGACGTACATTTCGACGGCATGCTCTTCGCCACCGTGGCGCGGCCGCAGGTCTACGGCGGCAAGGTCAAATCCTTCGATGGCAGCGCGGCGATGAAAGTCCCGGGCGTGATCAAGGTCATGCAGATCGAGAGTCGTCCGCTGCCGTCCGAATTCCAGCCGTTGGGCGGTGTTGCGGTGATTGCCAGCAACACGTGGGCGGCAATCAAGGGTCGCGAAGCGCTGAAGATCGAGTGGGATGATGGCGTCAACGCCGGTTACGACTCGATCGCCTACCGCAAGGAGCTGGAAGCCGCAGCCTTGAAACCGGGCAAAGTAGTGAGAAGCACCGGCGACATCGACGAGGCTATGAACAGCGCCGACAGCAGCCTGGAAGCGGCTTACTACCTGCCGCATCTGGCGCAGGCACCGATGGAGCCAATGGTTGCCATTGCCCGGTTCAACAACGGCCAATGCGAGGCCTGGGCGCCGAGTCAGGCGCCGCAAGTGACGCGTGAGCGCATTGCCGAACGCCTCGGCATTCCCTTCGAGAAAGTTACGGTCAACGTCACGCTGCTCGGCGGCGGGTTCGGCCGTAAATCCAAACCCGATTTCATCCTTGAAGCGGCGATCCTGGCCAAGGCTTTTCCAGGCAAAGCGGTGCGGGTGCAATGGACCCGGGAAGATGACATTCACTGTTCTTACTTCCATACCGTTTCGGCCGAATACCTCAAGGCCAGCCTGAACAAAGACGGCATGCCGTCCGGCTGGCTGCACCGCACGGTGGCGCCGAGCATCACCGCGCTGTTCGCTCCGGGCATGAACCACGAAGGCGCGTTCGAACTGGGTATGGGCTTCACCAACATGGCCTACGCCATTCCCAATGTGCGCCTGGAAAACCCCGAAGCGGCCGCCCATACCCGGGTTGGCTGGTATCGCTCTGTGTCGAACATTCCCCATGGCTTTGCCATTCAAAGTTTTGTCGACGAATTGGCGCATCAAGTCGGGCAGGATCCGCTGAAATACCAACTCAAGTTGCTCGGTCCGGATCGTCAGATTGATCCGCGCACCTTGAGTGAAGAGTGGAACTACGGCGAATCCCCAGAGCATTATCCGATCGATACCGCGCGCTTGCGTGGGGTATTGGAAACCGCGGCCAAGGCTGCCGGTTGGGGGCGCCAATTGCCCAAAGGACGTGGTTTGGGGCTGGCGGTGCATTACAGCTTCGTTACCTACGTGGCGGCGGTGATCGAGGTCGAAGTAAAAGACGACGGTTCGCTGATCGTGCACAAGGCTGACATTGCTGTGGATTGCGGTCCGCAGATCAACCCTGAGCGGATTCGCTCGCAATTTGAAGGTGCCTGTGTGATGGGACTGGGTAATGCTGTGCTGGGTGAAATCAGCTTCAAGGACGGCAAAGTCCAGCAGGATAACTTCCATATGTACGAAGTGGCGCGCATGTCCCTGGCGCCGAAGGAAGTCGCTGTGCATCTGGTCACGCCTCTGAGCAACGTGCCGTTGGGCGGTGTCGGTGAACCGGGCGTGCCACCGATCGCTCCGGCGTTGTGCAACGCGATCTTCGCGGCTACCGGCAAACGCATCCGCAGTCTGCCGGTTCGCTACCAGCTGCAAGGCTGGCAGCAGGCGAAAGCCTGATGGACAGCGTCGATCTGAATGTCTTGCGCAGCGTGTTGGAATGGCGCCGCGCCGGGCAGCGAGTGGTGTTGTACAGCGTGGTCCAGACCTGGGGCAGTGCGCCCAGACCACCAGGGGCCATGCTGGCCTTGCGTGAAGACGGCGTGGTGATCGGCTCGGTCTCCGGTGGTTGTATCGAGGACGACTTGATCGCCCGTTTGCACGATGGCCGTTTGCCTCCGGACGGGCCGTCAGTGCAGTTGGTGACCTACGGCGTCACCCGCGAGGAGGCCGCGCGTTTTGGCTTGCCCTGCGGTGGCACCTTGCGCCTGACTGAAGAGCGGGTCGGCGATCCCGCCTGGGTGGCTGAGTTGCTGGCGCGTTGCGAGGCTCATGAGATTGTCGCGCGGGAACTGAACCTGAGCTCCGGCGAGGTGACCTTGCAGGCGGCGAGCAAGACCGATGTCTTGAGCTTTGACGGCATAACCTTGCGTGCGATTTACGGTCCGCGTTGGCGGCTGTTGTTGATTGGTGCCGGGCAGCTGTCTCGTTATGTGGCGGAAATGGCGCGGTTGCTGGATTTCGAGGTGTTGATCTGCGATCCGCGCAAGGAGTTCGTCTATGGCTGGGAAGAGCAGCATGGCCGCTTCGTACCGGGTATGCCGGATGACGCGGTGCTGAGTATCGAAACCGACGAACGCACCGCCATCGTCGCCTTGACCCATGATCCGCGTCTGGACGATATGGCACTGCTGACGGCGCTCAACTCTCGGGCCTTTTATGTCGGCGCATTGGGGTCGCGGGTCAATAGCCAGAAGCGCCGGGAAAACCTTGCTGAGCTGGGACTGACCCAACAAGCCATCGACCGCTTGCATGGCCCGATCGGTTTGCATATTGGCAGTCATACACCAGCGGAGATTGCGTTGTCGGTAATGTCGGAGATTGTCGCGATCAAGAACGGCATCGATCTGTTGCAAAAGAAGCCATTGGACGAGGCGGTGGTTTGAAGGCCTCGGTATGCGCCATCGTGCTGGCGGCAGGGCAGGGCAGCCGCTATCGGCAAGTTGCAGGCGCTGATCAGGATAAGTTGCTGGCGGTGTGCGAGGGCCGTGATGGTGTCGTTCGGTCGGTGATTGAGCAGGTGTTGTTGAATCTACCTGCGGGTTTGGGTAAGCGACTGCTGGTGACGACAGCGGACCGGCCTGAAGTGGTTCGGTTGGCGCAGGTTTATGGCTGCAAGGTGTTGTTGCTGGAGTCTGCAGGTATGGGCGACAGCATTGCGGCAGCCGTTGCGGCCAGTCCCGATTCGAGTGGCTGGCTGGTGGTACTGGGGGATATGCCTTTTATCCTGTCGTCGAGCATTGAGCAGGTGGTGGAGGGTATTGAGGACAATGCCGTCAGTGTTCCAGTGTACGGCGCTGAATATGGTCATCCGGTGGGCTTTGGGTGCTCGTTTGGGGCGGCGCTGATGAGGTTGTCCGGTGATCGCGGGGCGAAGCCGTTATTTGCCTCGGCCAAGGTGCTGGAAGTGCCAGTGGATGATTCGGGTGTTTTGTGGGATGTGGATGTGCCAGCGGCGTTGGTTTTTAAATAACCGCGTGACGGGCACTTGCTCGATGCAATGAACCAAAAAAAGCCCCGCCTGCTTTAGCAGGCGGGGCTTTTTAACAGCCGCTGGAATCAGGCGAGGGGTTTAGGCTCGTGCTCTTCTTCCAGGACTTTAGGGTTTTTCTCTACCACTTCTTTGACGGAACGCAGGTTTTCGTCGATGGTCGGGGCAGTTTCAACGACTGCTTGCTCAGGAGCGCTTTCAACGATTGGAGCAGGTGCTGCTTGCTCAACCACTTCAACCACAACCGGGGCTGCAGTCGCGGCCAGTTCGGCTTCTTTCTGCAGGCGCTCGGCTTCACGCTTGCGACGACGCACTTCACGCGGATCGTTCGGCGCACGACCACTTGCGGTCAGGGCGCTGGCTGGTGCGGCTTCGACAACCGGCTCTGCCACTTCGACAACCACTGGCGCTTCAACCGAAGCAGTAACCACTGGCTCGGCGCTAACCACTTCAGCGACTGGCGCAGGAGCTTCAACGACTACCGATTCAGCGATGCGATCGAACGCGGTTGGAGCGTCGTAAGTAGGCTCAAAGGCTTTTTCAGCCATCGGAGCTTCGAACGCAGGCTCTGCGGCGACGACTGGCTGTTCAGCTTCAACGGCTTGCTCGGCAATGGCTTCAAGTACTTCAGGAACCGGAGCAACTTCAACGGCAGGAGCGACAGGCGCTTCAACCGGAGTAGTCGCTTCAACCACTGGCGCTTCAGCCGAAGCCGTTTCCAGAGTAGCGGCAGTAGCGCGTTCTGCTTGCTGATTAGCCTGAGCTTCAGCAGGAGCGCTGATCACAGCGCTGGCAACAGCTGCGGTAACGGCCAGGCCGGCAGCCAAGTCCGCGCTGCTCCCTTCGCTGGAGGCGTCATCACCCGATTCGGAATCATCCGAACCTTCGATCACATTGCCGTTGGCGTCACGTTGACGCTCACGACGGTTGCTGCGACGACGCTGACCGCGGGAGCGGCGGCGTGGACGATCGCCTTCGGCGTTGTCCTGGCCGTCATCCTGCAGTTGCTCTTCGTTTGGCAGCAGTTCTTCTTCGCTAACGGCAGCGACAGCCTGTTCGGTGCGTGGTTGACGCTCTTCACGCGGTGGGCGCGGCTGACGCTCTTCACGTGGCGCACGGGCCGGGCGCTCTTCGCCAGCAGCAACTGGAACGGCATCCAGAGGCTCGCGCAGTTCGCGAACCGGGCGATCTTCACGAGCTTCGCGCGGTTTGCGATCTTCACGTGGAGCACGTGGGGCGCGTTCTTCACGCGGAGCACGCGGTGCGCGTTCTTCGCGAGCGGCTACGGCCGGTACTTCTTCACGGACTTCGCGGGGGGCGCGTTCTTCACGAGGAGCGCGCTCTTCGCGAGGTGCACGCTCTTCGCGCGGCTTGCGCTCTTCATCACGGCGACCGTTACGGTTGCGGCTCTGCTGACGACCGGTACGGCGCTCTTCGTTGCGCGGCTGGCGTTCGGTGGCTGGTGTTTCAACCACAGCCGGTGCGGCAGGCTCTTCTTTAGTAGCGAACAGGCTGATCAGCGACTTCACCAGACCTTTGAACAGGCTTGGCTCGGCAACGTGGGCGACGGGAGCTGCAACAGGCGCTGCAACTTCAACCGGAACCGGAGCATTGGCGCGTGCGGGAGCAGTTTTCACTGCGGCTTCCTGACGAACCAGGGTGCGGGTCGCGGCGGCCGGTTGAACTTCTTCTACTTCAGCAGTGGCGGCAGCGATTTCGTAGCTGGACAGATTAACGTGAGCTTCCGGGCTGTCATCACGCAGACGCTGAACTTCGAAGTGCGGGGTTTCGAGGTGATCGTTCGGCAGAATGACGATGCGCGCGCGAGTGCGCAGTTCGATCTTGGTGATCGAGTTGCGTTTTTCATTGAGCAGGAACGCAGCGACCGGAATCGGCACTTGGGCACGAACTTCGGCGGTGCGGTCTTTCAGGGCTTCTTCTTCGATCAGGCGCAGGATCGCCAGCGACAGCGATTCAACGTCACGGATGATGCCGGTGCCGTCGCAGCGTGGGCAGACGATGCCGCTGCTTTCGCCGAGAGATGGACGCAGACGCTGACGGGACATTTCCAGCAGGCCGAAGCGCGAGATGCGACCGACTTGCACGCGAGCGCGGTCGGCTTCCAGGCATTCGCGGACTTTCTCTTCCACGGCGCGCTGGTTCTTGGCTGGGGTCATGTCGATGAAGTCGATGACGATCAGGCCGCCGATGTCACGCAGGCGCAACTGACGGGCGATTTCTTCGGCTGCTTCGAGGTTGGTCTGCAGAGCGGTTTCTTCGATGTCGCTGCCTTTGGTGGCGCGCGCCGAGTTGATGTCGATGGACACCAGGGCTTCGGTCGGATCGATGACGATGGAGCCGCCGGAAGGCAGTTCAACGACACGCTGGAAGGCGGTCTCGATCTGGCTTTCGATCTGGAAACGGTTGAACAGCGGAACGCTGTCTTCGTACAGCTTGATCTTGCTGGCGTACTGCGGCATCACCTGGCGAATGAAGGTCAGGGCTTCGTCCTGGGCTTCGACGCTGTCGATCAGCACTTCGCCGATGTCCTGGCGCAGGTAGTCGCGGATGGCGCGGATGATCACGTTGCTTTCCTGATAGATCAGGAAAGGAGCGGAACGGTCCAGCGAGGCTTCTTTGATGGCGGTCCACAGTTGCAGCAGGTAGTCGAGGTCCCACTGCATTTCTTCGCTGCTGCGGCCAAGACCGGCAGTGCGCACGATCAGACCCATGTCGGCTGGAGCAACCAGACCGTTCAGGGCTTCACGCAGTTCGTTGCGCTCTTCACCTTCGATGCGACGGGAGATACCGCCAGCACGCGGGTTGTTCGGCATCAGAACCAGATAACGACCGGCCAGGCTGATGAAGGTGGTCAGGGCTGCGCCCTTGTTGCCACGTTCTTCTTTTTCGACCTGAACGATGACTTCCTGGCCTTCGCTCAGGACGTCCTTGATGTTGACGCGGCCTTCAGGGGCTTTCTTGAAGTATTCGCGGGAGATTTCTTTGAGGGGCAGGAAGCCGTGGCGCTCAGAGCCGAAATCGACAAAGGCAGCCTCAAGGCTTGGTTCGATGCGAGTAATCCGGCCTTTATAGATGTTGGCCTTTTTCTGCTCGCGTGCACCGGATTCAATGTCCAGGTCGTAGAGGCGCTGGCCATCTACCAGTGCAACACGCAACTCTTCGGGTTGGGTTGCGTTAATCAGCATTCTTTTCATGTAGTACCGTCGGTTTCCGGGCTGCCGGAAACGGCGTTCGGCACACACGACTTCTCTAGGTCGGTGTCAGGTGCGTCAGGAGTGGTTGGCCACTCCAGTGTCTAGCGAGGTTCGACCTTGGGGCCGGAGTCGCGACGTACGCGTCCTGCTTGCTGTGGTGCTTAAGCACCTCTTAAGCAAAAGCTCTGGTCAGGAGGAGGAATCAACCGGCGACTGTGGACGAGATGAAGCGTCTAAATATAAGCCTAGTGCTACACAGTCCGACGGTTGTGCATCTCCACCCTACACGTATCCCTGATAATTCGGGTGCTGCCGCGCGCAGAATCCGCAGCGGGTTGGCATTTACCGTGAGCTCCGAAAGGGGAGGTCACGCATCATGGCTAATTTAGGCGGTGTTTCCGAAGCCTTCGCTCAGGCTCATTCGAGATCGACTGCACTTTGTGAACTGGCCGTGAATATCGGCGTAAAAGGGAGTAATCACTCTGCTTTTTGCGCTCGCTTCAGGCCTCATGTCACCTGCGCTCGTTACAACCGCGAACCTTCCATAATTGTAGCGAAAGCCCCGTAGGACGGCCTCGCGTCCTGATGAATTGCGTTGGTCAGGGCCGGTCGACGACCGTTTGTCCGCTGTCCAGGCCGCTTTTGGCGGCGTTCGCGACTATAGCAGCAATCATTAAGTGCTTCAAATCCATAAAAAATTGTTATCATTCGCGGCATGACGACTACTGCCCCCCCGACCCCCAGCGTCCAGCTGCTTGAGGTCTCGCCGGAATATGCCGGCCAACGTATCGATAACTTCCTTCTTGCTCGGCTCAAAGGTGTGCCCAAGACGTTGATTTACCGCATTTTGCGTAAAGGCGAAGTGCGCGTGAACAAAGGTCGGATCAAACCCGAGTACAAGCTGCAGGCGGGCGATATTGTCCGTGTGCCGCCTGTACGCGTGCCTGAGCGCGATGAACCGGTGCCTCTGGCTCAGGGTTTGTTGCAGCGCCTTGAGGCGTCGATTGTCTTTGAAGACAAGGCGCTGATCGTGATCAACAAGCCAGCCGGTATTGCCGTACATGGCGGTAGCGGTCTGAACTACGGGGTGATCGAAGCCTTCCGTCAGTTGCGGCCCGATGCCAAAGAGCTGGAGCTTGTCCATCGCCTGGATCGGGACACCTCCGGCCTGCTGATGATCGCCAAAAAACGCAGCATGTTGCGTCACCTGCACACCGCATTGCGTGGCGACGGCGTTGATAAACGCTACATGGCGCTGGTTCGCGGTAACTGGGCGGCGTCGATCAAGCAGGTTCGTGCGCCGCTGCTCAAGAGCAACCTGCGCTCCGGCGAGCGCATGGTCGAAGTCAATGAAGAGGGCAAGGAGGCTCTGACGGTCTTCAAGGTGCTGCGCCGCTTCGGTGAATTCGCCACGATGGTCGAGGCCAAGCCTGTTACCGGGCGCACGCATCAGATCCGCGTGCACACCTTACATGCCGGGCACTGCATCGCTGGGGACACCAAGTACGGCGATGAAGACTTCAGCAAAGAGATTCGCGAGTTGGGTGGCAAGCGCCTGTTCCTCCACGCCTACATGCTGACCGTGCCGTTGCCTGATGGTGGCGAGCTCAAGCTGCAAGCGCCGGTGGATGAGATGTGGGCCAAGACCGTGGAGCGTCTGAGTGCTAGCTGATTACAAGCTGCTGATCTTCGATTGGGACGGCACCTTGGCCGACTCCATTGGTCGGATTGTCGAGGCGATGCAGGTGGCGGCCGAGCGATCAGATTTGCTGCCGCGAGACGATTTTGCCGTCAAGGGTATTATCGGTCTGGGTTTGCCAGAGGCGATTCGCACTTTGTACCCGGAGATCGGCGATGCTGAGCTAGTGGCGTTCCGTCAGCACTACGCTGACCATTACATTGCGCTGGAGGCGGAGCCTTCACCGCTATTCGCCGGCGTGGTTGAGTCTCTCGAGGCTTTTCGTTCCGAGGGTTATCGCTTGGCCGTGGCCACCGGCAAGGCCCGTCGTGGGCTGGATCGGGTGCTGAAGTCCCATGGCTGGGAAGATTATTTCGATATCACCCGCGCCGCGGATGAAACTGCAAGTAAACCGCATCCGTTGATGCTGGAGCAGATTCTCGCTCATTGCGAAGTCCGGCCCGAGCAGGCGTTGATGGTGGGGGATTCTTCGTTCGATCTGTTGATGGCGCGCAATGCCGGGATGGATTCAGTTGCTGTGAGCTATGGCGCTCAGTCGATGGATGCTTTGCGTGAGTTCGCGCCGCGTCTGGCTATTGATCATTTTTCTGAGTTGCACGCCTGGCTGAGCCGGCGGACCAATTAAGTTTTTGCTGGGGTAAATGGCATGACCGATGAGTGGAAAGCGCCGAACAAAGCGAGCGCTGACGGCGGTGACGATAAAAGCTGGAAGCTTTTGGAGAAGACCCTTCTGGCAAGCGTGCAAGAGCAGCGGCGGTCGCGGCGTTGGGGGATTTTCTTCAAGCTGCTGACCTTTGTTTATCTGTTTGCAGCGTTGGTGTTGTTTACGCCGCTGATGGACATGGAAAAAAGCGCGACACGCGGTCCTGGCTACACGGCACTGATTGATGTGAACGGCATGATTGCCGACAAAGAGCCTGCCAGTGCTGACAATATTGTTGGCGGCTTGCGGGCTGCTTTCGAAGACTCGAAGGTCAAGGGCGTGGTGCTGCGGATCAATAGTCCGGGTGGTACTCCAGTGCAGGCGGGTTATGTCTATGACGAGATTCGTCGTTTGCGCGGTCTGCATCCGGATATCAAGGTTTATGCGGTGATTTCGGATCTGGGGGCCTCTGGAGCCTATTACATCGCCAGCGCTGCGGATCAGATCTATGCCGACAAGGCCAGTCTGGTCGGCTCCATTGGCGTGACGGCTGCAGGCTACGGCTTTGTCGGCACCATGGAGAAGCTTGGTGTCGAGCGTCGGACCTACACCTCTGGCGAACACAAGTCGTTCCTCGATCCGTTCCAGCCGCAAAAGCCGGAAGAAACCCAGTTCTGGCAGGGTGTGCTGGATACGACCCATCGTCAGTTCATTGCCAGCGTCAAACAGGGGCGTGGCGACCGGCTCAAGGACAAAGAGCATCCTGAGCTGTTCTCTGGTCTGGTTTGGTCGGGTGAGCAAGCACTGGAGCTGGGCTTGATCGATGGGCTGGGTAGTGCGAGTTCAGTGGCTCGGGATGTGATCGGCGAGAAAGAGCTGGTCGACTTCACGATTCAAGAGTCGACATTCGATCGCTTCTCGAAAAAGCTCGGGGCCGGTGTTGCCGAGCAACTGGCAATGTGGATGGGCTTTCAAGGGCCGACATTGCGCTGATCTTCTCTTCGCACAAAAGAACCGGCCTTCGTGGCCGGTTTTTTTAAGATCAAAATAACGTCCGAACGCGGCCCGAACCGCCGGCGGCTCCTGCGGTGGGCGATCATGCATGTCTTTGTAGGAGTTGCCGAAGGCTGCGATCTTTTGATGTTTAGGGGATTTGCACGCCCTCAGCCAACAGCATGTCCACCAGGCGAATCAGCGGCAGGCCGACCAGGCTGGTGGCGTCCGGGCCTTCGGTGCTTTGAAACAGGCTCACCCCCAAGCCTTCGGCTTTGAAGCTGCCAGCGCAATCGTAGGGCTGTTCGGCGCGCAGGTAGCGTTCGATGCGCGCCTGATCAAGCGAGCGCATGTGCACGGTGAAAGGGATGCAATCGATCTGGCAGTGGCCTGTCGAGCTGTTGAGCAGCGCCAGGCCGGTCAGGAAGGTCACGCTGGCGCCGCTGGCGGCAAGCAGTTGCTCGCGGGCCTTTTCGAAGGTGTGGGGTTTGCCGATAATCCGGCCGTCGAGCACGGCAACCTGATCGGAGCCGATGATCAGGTGCGCAGGGTGGCTGCTGACCAAGGCTTGAGCTTTCTCTTTGGCCAGGCGTTTGACCAGGTCGGCGGCAAGCTCTCCAGGGCGGTGACTTTCGTCGATATCCGGTGAGCTGCAGGTAAATGCAAGCTGCAAGCGGGCCAGTAATTCACGGCGATAGACCGAGCTTGAAGCAAGTAATAATGGCAGCATGCGGTTCTCCTGAAGATGGCCGCGAATTCTAGCGAGGCTTCCAAGTGACGGACAGGGCTGAATTTCCTTTGACATGGCCGGGGGCATCCCTATAATGCTGCGCCTATGTTGAATGACCCGATTCCACCTCACGTTGACCCGCGCAAATTGGCTGATCGTGGCACCACCCTTCAAGGTGAAATGCTGCTGGCCGATTTGGAGAGACTCTGCGACCCGCTTTCCGATACTGTCGGTACGGTGCAGGCTAAATTTGTTTTTGAACGAGATGAGCGTAAATCTGTGGTTATCCACAGCTTTATCGACACCGAAGTCAAAATGGTTTGCCAGCGTTGTCTTGAGCTGGTCACCCTGCCGATCCACAGCGAATGCAGTTATGCTGTGGTGAAAGAGGGTGCGAATACCCAGTCGTTGCCGAAAGGTTATGACGTGCTGGAACTGGGCGAAGATCCTTTGGATCTGCAGTCACTGATCGAGGAGGAGCTTTTGCTCGCCTTGCCCATTGTGCCTGCTCATCATCCGGAAGAATGCCAGCAGCCGGCGGGTCTCGATGAGCCCGAACCGAGCGAGGACGAGGTAACGCGGTCCAACCCGTTCAGTGTATTGGCGCAGTTAAAGCGTGACCCAAACGTTTAGGAGTTAATCAATTATGGCTGTTCAGCAGAACAAAAAATCCCGCTCTGCCCGTGACATGCGTCGTTCGCACGACGCTCTCGAGGCTAGCACCCTGTCTGTAGAAAAAACCACCGGTGAAGTTCACCTGCGTCACCACGTATCGCCAGAAGGCGTATACCGTGGCCGTAAAGTGATCGACAAGGGCGCTGACGAGTAATCCTTGTCCGCTCAAGTCATCGCGATTGACGCAATGGGCGGGGACTTCGGTCCCCGCAGCATTGTTCAGGCCAGCCTTGCTTGTCTGTCTGCTACCCCCTCGTTGCACCTGGCCCTCGTTGGTCAATCCTCCCTTTTAGAAGAATTGATTGCCAGCCAGCCGGCTGTGGATCGCGCACGCCTGAATATCGTGCCGGCCGCAGAAGTGATTGCCATGGATGAAAAACCATCGCAAGCCCTGCGCGGTAAGCCGAACTCTTCAATGCGTGTGGCGCTAGAATTGCTGCGCGATGGCAAGGTTCAGGCATGCGTCAGCGCCGGCAATACCGGTGCGCTGATGGCGTTGTCTCGTTATGTGCTGAAAACCCTGCCGGGTATTGATCGGCCGGCGATGGTTGCGGCCATCCCGACCCAGCGCGGCTATTGCCAGTTGCTCGACTTGGGCGCGAACGTTGATTGCAGTGCCGAGCATCTTCTGCAATTTGCTGTCATGGGGTCGGTGGCGGCTGAAACGCTGGGTATTGTTCGGCCGCGGGTGGCGTTGCTGAATATCGGCACTGAAGACATCAAGGGTAATCAGCAGGTCAAGCTGGCAGCCACTCTGCTGCAAAATGCCCGTGGTTTGAACTATATCGGCTTTGTCGAGGGTGATGGGTTGTACCGTGGTGAGGCTGACGTCGTGGTGTGCGATGGGTTCGTCGGCAATATCCTGCTCAAATCCAGCGAGGGTCTGGCGACCATGATTGCGGCGCGGATCGAGGCGTTGTTCAGGCAAAGTCTGGCATCGCGAATGGTCGGGGCCCTGGCGCTGCCATTGATGCGCCGCTTGCAGGCTGATCTGGCGCCTGCGCGACACAACGGTGCTAGTTTTCTCGGATTGCAGGGGATCGTCGTGAAAAGCCATGGCTCGGCCGGGGTGCAGGGGTTCCAAAGTGCGATTCAGCGGGCCTTGATCGAGATCCAGGAAAACCTGCCGGAACGCTTGCATGGTCGTCTCGAAGATTTGTTGCTTTAGGCGTTTTCGTTCGACAATGCTTAAATGTGACCGCTCAATTCAATCAGTCATCCAACTGTCAGTTTCTTGTGTCCCTAATAAGGGACGTCAATTCTCCGACGACAAGATCATTAGGGGCTTGTTACATGTCTGCATCCCTCGCATTCGTCTTTCCAGGGCAGGGCTCGCAGTCCCTCGGCATGTTGGCCGAGTTGGGCGCGCAATACCCGTTGATCCTGGAAACATTCAAAGAAGCTTCCGATGCCCTGGGTTATGACCTGTGGGCATTGACCCAGCAAGGGCCGGAAGAGCAACTCAATCAAACCGATAAAACCCAGCCGGCCATTCTTACTGCGTCCGTCGCATTGTGGCGTCTGTGGTTGGCTGAAGGCGGTGCGCGCCCGGCTTATGTCGCAGGTCACAGTCTGGGCGAATACAGCGCTCTGGTGGCTGCGGGCAGTCTGAGCCTGGGTGATGCCGTGAAGTTGGTAGAGCGTCGTGGTCAGTTGATGCAAGAGGCTGTACCGGCCGGGCAGGGCGGCATGGCCGCGATTCTCGGTCTGGAAGATGCCGATGTGCTGGCGGCCTGCGCAGAAGGTGCGCAAGGTGAAGTGGTCAGTGCGGTCAACTTCAACTCGCCGGGTCAAGTAGTGATCGCGGGTGCCAAGGCTGCAGTCGAGCGCGCTATCGAAGGTTGCAAGGCGCGTGGCGCCAAGCGAGCGATGCCGTTGCCGGTCAGCGTGCCATCCCACTGCGAGTTGATGCGTCCTGCTGCTGAGCGTTTCGCCGAGTCGATCGCTGCGATCGACTGGCAGGCCCCGCAAATTCCGTTGGTGCAGAATGTCAGCGCCAGTGTTGCAATGGATCTTGAGACCCTCAAGCGTGATCTGCTCGAGCAGCTCTACAAGCCAGTGCGTTGGGTCGAGTCTGTCCAGTGCCTGGCAGCCAATGGCGCCACCCAGCTGGTCGAATGCGGCCCTGGCAAAGTGCTGGCTGGCCTGAACAAGCGCTGCGCCGAAGGCGTGTCGACCTCGAACCTCAATACCCCAGATGCTTTCGCTGCCGCTCGTGCAGCGCTGGCTTGAATTAGGAGAAGCTTGCATGAGTCTGCAAGGTAAAGTTGCACTGGTTACCGGTGCCAGTCGTGGTATTGGTCAAGCCATCGCTCTTGAGTTGGGTCGTCAGGGTGCCGTAGTCATCGGCACTGCAACTTCCGCTTCGGGCGCTGAGCGTATCGCTGCGACCCTGAAAGAAAACGGTATTCAAGGCACTGGCCTGGAACTCAATGTCACCAGCGACGAGTCCGTCGCTGCTGTGCTGGCGAGCATTCAGGCGCAGTTCGGTGCGCCGGCGATTTTGGTCAATAATGCTGGCATCACCCGCGATAACCTGATGATGCGCATGAAAGACGACGAATGGCATGATGTCGTCGATACCAATTTGAACAGTCTGTTCCGCCTGTCCAAGGGTGTTCTGCGTGGCATGACCAAGGCTCGTTGGGGTCGAATTATCAGTATTGGTTCGGTTGTGGGTGCCATGGGCAACGCAGGCCAAGTAAACTACGCAGCCGCCAAGGCAGGTCTGGAAGGTTTCAGTCGTGCTCTGGCGCGTGAAGTCGGCTCGCGGTCGATTACGGTAAACTCGGTGGCTCCAGGGTTCATTGATACTGATATGACCCGCGAATTGCCTGAGGCACAGCGTGAAGCCTTGCTGACGCAAATTCCGCTGGGCCGTCTGGGACAAGCTCAAGAGATCGCGCATGTGGTCGCTTTTTTGGCTTCGGACGGTGCGGCATACGTTACTGGGGCTACAATCCCGGTGAACGGCGGGATGTACATGAGTTAAATGTGACGGATTGCTTCAAAAAAATGTCATACGAGCTGTCTAAAATCCGTTATAAAGCTGCAATCTATTTATAGGCAGATGGTCGGTAGGGTTCGAGGAGTGAAGCTTTCAGTTGAAAAACTGAAAAGCCTTTCTATACACTTACCCACTGGCCAGCTGCCTGAATTTGTCCATTAGGAGTGAAAACAAGGTATGAGCACCATCGAAGAGCGCGTCAAGAAAATCGTTGCTGAGCAACTGGGCGTTAAAGAAGAAGAAGTGACCAACAGCGCTTCCTTCGTTGAAGACCTGGGTGCCGACTCCCTTGACACCGTTGAGCTGGTGATGGCTCTGGAAGAGGAATTCGAGACCGAAATCCCTGACGAAGAAGCTGAAAAGATCACTACCGTTCAAGCTGCTATCGACTACGTTACTAGCCACCAGGCTTAATAGTTTGTAGTCGTCGCTTGCTGTCATGGAAAAACCGCACTGCCATCATGGCGTGCGGTTTTTTCTTTAGGCCTGATACAAAGTGTCGTCATTAGAAAAAGGAGAGTGCTGTGTCGCGTAGACGCGTCGTAGTCACCGGTATGGGTATGTTGTCGCCATTGGGCGCGGATGTGCCAAGCAGCTGGCAGGGTATTCTGGCTGGCCGCAGTGGCATTGGTCTGATCGAACACACCGACCTTTCTGCCTATTCCACCCGTTTTGGCGGCTCGGTAAAAGGCTTCAATGTTGAGGAATATCTGTCGGTCAAAGAGGCTCGCAAACTTGACCTGTTCATTCAGTACGGTCTGGCAGCGGGGTTTCAGGCGGTCCGAAACTCCGGTCTGGAAGTCACCGACGCCAACCGTGAACGCATCGGCGTTGCCATCGGTTCGGGTATTGGCGGCCTGACCAATATCGAAGAAACCAGCCGCACGCTGCACGAGCAAGGCCCTCGGCGGATTTCGCCGTTCTTCGTGCCAGGCTCGATCATCAATATGATTTCCGGCTTCCTGTCCATCCATCTGGGTACCCAGGGGCCTAACTACGCCATTTCGACTGCTTGTACCACGGGTACGCACTGCATCGGCATGGCGGCACGCAACATTGCTTACGGCGAGGCCGATGTGATGATTGCCGGCGGCGCCGAGATGGCCGCTTGCGGCCTCGGTATGGGCGGCTTCGGTGCCGCCCGTGCGCTGTCGACGCGCAACGATGAGCCGACCCGCGCCAGCCGTCCATGGGACAAGGGCCGTGACGGTTTTGTACTCTCCGACGGTGCCGGTGCCTTGGTGCTCGAAGAACTGGAGCACGCTAAAGCTCGCGGTGCGACCATTTATGCCGAGTTGATCGGCTTTGGCATGAGCGGCGACGCTTATCACATGACGTCGCCACCCGCCGATGGCGCGGGCGCAGCGCGCTGCATTACCAACGCTATGCGTGATGCCAAACTGAACGTCGATCAAGTGCAATACGTCAATGCCCACGGCACATCGACCTCGGCCGGTGACCTCGCGGAAGCCCAGGCGATCAAGACTGTCTTTGGTGAGCACGCCTACAAGATGGCGGTCAGTTCAACCAAGTCCATGACAGGGCATTTACTGGGCGCGGCCGGTGCCGTCGAGGCGATCTTCAGTGTGCTGGCGATCAACGGCCAAGTCGCTCCACCGACCATCAACCTGGATGAGCCGGATGAAGGCTGCGACCTTGATTTCGTGCCGCATACCGCGCGTGACATGGATATCGATGTGGTGCTGTCCAACTCGTTCGGGTTTGGTGGTACCAACGGTTCTCTGGTGTTCCGTCGGTTCGCCGGTTAATGCAAAGCTGGGTCGACGGTCAGCCGGCTGACGCTCTGTCGCTAAAAGATCGCGGCCTGGCGTACGGCGATGGTCTGTTCGAGACTATCGCCGTCAAGGCTGGTCAGCCATTGCTGCTGGATCGGCATCTGCAGCGTTTGGCCGAAGGTTGTTCGCGTCTGGCTATCGCTGTGGATCAATCATTGATGCGCAGCGAGCTGCAGGCTTATGCGGCGGCCATGGGCGAGGGCGTGCTCAAACTGATCCTCACCCGTGGCGACAGCCTGCGCGGCTATGCTGCCGATCCGGCTGCTCAGGCCCGCCGGATTCTGCAAGGCAATCCGCCAGCTGCTTACCCGTCTGCCCATGGTCAGCAAGGTGTTCGCCTTTTCCCCTGTGTCACGCGACTTTGCGAGCAGCCCTTGCTTGCGGGGCTCAAGCACTTGAATCGTCTGGAACAGGTTATTGCCCGCTCCGAGTGGCAGGATACCGAGCATGCCGAAGGCTTGATGCTGGACCTCTCCGGGCGTGTGATCGAAGGGGTGTTCAGTAATCTGTTTCTGGTGCGTGAGGGTGTCTTGCTGACGGCTGATTTAAGTCGCTGCGGCGTTGCCGGCGTGATGCGAGCCGAATTATTGTTTCAAGCCAAGTCGCTGGGAATCCCCACAGAAATAGCCGAGATCAGTCTCGACCAGCTGCAACAGGCCGACGAAGTCTTCGTCTGCAACAGCGTGTACGGCGTCTGGCCGGTACGCGCTTATGCTGCGCTGAGCTGGCCGGTTGGTCCGCTCACCCGTAAACTGCAAGGCATTGCCCGCGCGCTACTGGATGCTTGATTTGTGAGACGTAAATTCTTGCTACTGCTGGAAACCGGATTGGTTCTGGCAGGACTGCTGCTGGGCGCTTCGGCCTGGAAGCTGAACTCGGCGCTGGAGCAGCCGCTCAACCTGACACAAGAAAAATTGCTTGATGTACCGCCTGGTTCCACACCGAGCGGAACCTTCAATCGCCTGCAGGCCGACGGTGTCCTGGAGGACGCCTTTTGGTTGCGTCTGTACTGGCGCTTGAATCTCGACGGACAGCCGCTACACGGCGGTGAGTACCGCATAACACCGGGCATGACTGCCCAGGGTTTGATCGGACTGTGGCAGCGTGGCGAAGTGGTGCAGTACAGCCTGACCTTGGTCGAGGGCTGGAATTTCCGTCAGGTACGTGCAGCCTTGGCCAAGCAAGAAAAACTTGAACAGACCCTTGCCGGCTTGAGCGATAGCGAAGTGATGGGCAAGCTCGGTCATGCCGGCGTGTTCCCGGAGGGGCGGTTCTTTCCAGATACCTACCGTTTTGTGCGAGGCATGACCGATGCGGATCTGCTGGAAAAAGCCTACCAGCGTCTGGATGATGTTCTCGCCAAAGAATGGAACAAGCGCTCGGCTGACGCACCGTACACCGAGCCCTATCAAGCGCTGATCATGGCTTCGCTGGTGGAGAAAGAAACCGGCGTACCGCAGGAGCGCGGGCAGATTGCCGGCGTCTTCGTGCGGCGCATGCAGATCGGCATGTTGCTGCAAACCGATCCTACAGTGATCTATGGATTGGGTGAGCGCTACAACGGTAAGTTGACCCGCGAAAATTTACGCGAAGCGACGCCTTACAACACCTACATGAACGCCGGGTTGCCACCGACGCCGATTGCGATGGTGGGGCGCGAAGCGATTCGTGCGGCGCTGAATCCGGTGCCGGGAAACAGTTTGTATTTCGTGGCCCGTGGTGACGGCAGCCATGTGTTCTCCGATGACCTGGATGCGCACAATAGTGCGGTGCGCGAGTTTCAGCTCAAGCGACGTGCGGACTATCGATCCAGCCCTGCGCCGATAACGGCGCCTCAGGCACCGGATGCTTTGAATCCAGCGCCTGAGGTGCCTGCTGATAGCGCTCCGCAGCCGGCTCCCGAAACGACTCTGGAGCAACAGGCCCCGGTCCCCGCGCCCGAGCCGCAAAGCCCGCAATGACTCTGATTAAGGACTGCCTGTGACTGGTCTGTTTATTACCCTGGAAGGCCCGGAAGGCGCTGGCAAAAGCACTAACCGCGAGTACCTGGCCGAGCGTCTGCGCGCCGCAGGTATCGAGGTGTTGCTGACCCGCGAACCGGGCGGCACACCGTTGGCCGAGCGGATTCGCGAAGTGTTGTTGACGCCTGGCGATGAAGTGATGAATGCCGACACCGAACTGCTGCTGGTTTTCGCTGCGCGTGCTCAGCATCTGGCCGAGGTGATTCGTCCGGCGCTAGCCAAAGGTGCGGTGGTGTTGTGTGATCGCTTTACCGATTCCACTTACGCCTATCAGGGTGGTGGTCGGGGTTTGTCGCTGGAGCGCATCGCAACCCTGGAAACCTTCGTTCAGGGTGATCTACGTCCGGATCTGACACTGGTGTTCGATCTGCCGGTCGAGGTCGGTCTGGCCCGTGCCAGTGCCCGCGGAAGGCTGGATCGTTTCGAGCTTGAAGGTCGAGTGTTCTTCGATGCGGTCCGCAGTGCTTACCTGAAGCGCGCCGAGGCTGATCCGAAGCGTTATCGCCTGGTGGATGCCGCGCAGCCGTTGGCGCAGGTTCAGCAGTCGCTGGATGCCCTGCTGCCACAATTGCTTGGACTTTACCGTGGCTGAGGCCTTCCCTTGGCAGGACAGCCTCTGGCAGCAACTGGCGGGGCGTGCACAGCATGCTCACGCCTACTTGCTGCATGGTCCGGTGGGCATCGGCAAGCGCGCGTTGGCGGAGCGCTTGATGGCTCGTTTGCTCTGTCAGAGGCCGGAAGGGCTGGACGCTTGCGGGCAATGCAAATCCTGCATGCTGCTCAAGGCGGGTAGCCATCCGGATAACTACGTGCTGGAGCCGGAAGAGGCGGACAAGGCGATCAAGGTCGACCAGGTTCGTGAGCTTGTCAGCTTTGTGGTGCAGACCGCCCAAATGGGCGGGCGCAAAGTCGTGCTGATCGAGCCTGCGGAGGCGATGAATAACAACGCCGCCAACGCCTTGCTGAAAAGCCTGGAAGAGCCTTCCGGCGATACGGTGTTGCTGTTGGTCAGCCATCAACCAAGCCGTTTGTTGCCGACCGTCAAGAGTCGCTGTGTGCAGCAGGCTTGTCCACTGCCGAGCGAAGCGATGAGCCTCGCGTGGCTGGCCAAGGCCTTGCCCGACTGCGCTGCAGAAGAGCGTGTTGAGCTACTGACGCTGGCTGCTGGTTCGCCGTTGGCCGCGGTCACCTTGCAGGCGCAGGGTGTGCGTGAGCAGCGCGCCCTGGTAGTCGATGGCGTGAAGAAATTGCTCAAGCAGCAGCAATCACCCACTCAGTTGGCTGAGGGCTGGAATGCGATTCCGCTATTGTTGCTGTTCGACTGGTTCTGCGACTGGTCGAGCCTGATCCTGCGTTATCAGCTGACTCAGGACGAGACGGGGCTGGGTTTGCCCGATATGCGCAAAGTCGTGCAATACCTGGCGCAGAAATCTTCTCAGGAGAAGGTCCTGAATATCCAGGACTGGATTCTCGCCCAGCGCCAGAAGGTGTTGAGCAAAGCCAACCTCAATCGCGTGCTGTTGCTTGAGGCGTTATTGGTGCAATGGGCAGGTTTGCCTACCCGGAATTGATCGCTCGGGCCTAGACTCGGGTATTCAGCAGCGGAGGTCCGTATGAACGATCTTGTCAATCCGGGGCCGCGCAACGGCATCTTGTCCCTGACCATCAAGGACAAGTCGGTGCTGTATGCGGCTTACATGCCCTTCATCAAAAACGGCGGTTTGTTTATCCCGACCAACAAAAGCTACAAGTTGGGCGATGAGGTTTTCATGCTGCTGAGCCTGATGGATGAGCCGGAAAAGATTCCGGTTGCCGGCAAAGTTACCTGGATTACCCCCAAGGGTGCGCAAGGCAACCGTGCGGCGGGCGTCGGCGTGCAGTTCAATGACGGCGACAATGCCGCTCGCAGTAGAATCGAAACCCATCTGGCCGGAGCACTGAAGTCCGACCGTCCCACTCATACGATGTAGTTGCAGCCTTTTATGCTCGTAGATTCCCATTGTCACCTTGATCGTCTCGACCTTGCCGAACATGCCGGCTCTCTCGATGCAGCCCTCGAAGCGGCTCGTCAGCGCGGTGTCGGACACTTTCTCTGTATTGGTGTAAGCGTCGAGAATGCGGCTGATGTCAAAGCGTTGGCCGAGCGCTATGCGGATGTCGACTGCTCGGTCGGCGTCCACCCGCTCGACGTGCAGCCCGGTGCGGCACCTGCATTGGATTGGCTGTTGCGCGAACTCAACCATCCGCGGGTTGTGGCCATTGGTGAAACCGGTCTGGATTATCACTACGAGCCGGAAGCGGCCGAGCTGCAGCAAGAATCCTTTCGCCTGCATCTGCAAGCTGCGCAGCAGACCGGCAAGCCGGTTATCGTCCATACCCGCGGCGCGCGAGCGGATACCTTGACACTGTTGCGCGAGGCGGCGTTGCCTCAGGCGGGCGTGCTGCACTGCTTCACCGAAGACTGGGAGATGGCCAAGGCCGCGCTGGATCTGGGTTTCTACATTTCCCTGTCCGGTATCGTCACATTCCGCAATGCCGATGCCTTGCGTGATGTCGCCAGGCAAGTGCCGGCTGATCGTCTACTGGTGGAAACCGACTCACCGTACCTGGCGCCGATCCCTCATCGGGGCAAGCCGAACCTGCCGCAGTACGTACGAGATGTTGCGGAGTTTTTGGCGATGTTGCGAGGTGAACCTTACGAGCGTTTCGCCGAACAGACGACGGAGAACTTCAAGCGGTTGTTCCCGTTGGCGCATGTCAAGGATTCGGTGTAGAGCCGGAAAAGATCGGCGGCCCGAACCTTCGGTAGCTCCTGCGGTGGTATGCGGGGCTGTCGAATTTTAGGCAAAAAAAACCCGGGTTCTGGGGGGGGAATCCGGGTTAAGACCATTAGGAGTAAAACAAAGGCACGCAATCCGTTGGTACCTTCATCGGCGCGCCACTTGGGGGAGATGTCACGCCGACAGTTCAAGTATTGATCACTATTGCGTTGAGTCCAGTCTGACCCCTCTGTTTTTTAAACAGATTTGGAATACGCGCGCTTCGGTTGAGTTCTCATCTTTTGGCAATAGTCGCCACAATTGCCAAAGTTTCGTCGATTACGCGCTTTTCTGTGTAGAAGTGCGGGGAAAAACGAATGCCAGGGCCGCGAGGAATGCACACAACTTGGTGCTGTTTGAGTTGCTCGTAAACCAACTGAGTATCGATACCATCGATACTAAACGAGAAAATCCCTCCCCTACGGGCGGGATTCAGCGGGCTGTGCAGCTGCACGCCAGGAATGTCGCTCAAGCCGTCCTGTAGCCATTGCACGCGCTCGGCGATCAACGCGGCTACCTGATCCATGCCGACTTCCTCCAGCAGCGACAAGCTGGCCTCCAGCGCCATGGCACCGAGCATGTTCGGGCTGCCACACTCGAAGCGGCGTGCACTTTTCGCAGGCTCCCATTCCGTACGATTGTAATCGCCCATGTGTTCGAGCATGTGCCAGCCAAACTCATGGAGCTTAAGCTGCTCGCGCAGCTCGCTGCGGCAGTAGAACACGCCCAGTCCTTCAGGCCCCAAGAGCCATTTGTGGCCGTCAGCCATGGCAAAGTCGCATTGATAAATCTGGACATCAAAAGGCAGCGCGCCCAATTGCTGGATGGCGTCGATGCAGAACAGCACGTTCTGTTGCTTGCAGCCGGCGCCGAGGCGCTGCAGGTCCAGGCGCAGGCCGCTGGCGAATTGAACCGCACTCACTGACATCAGGCGGGTGCGCGGACCGCAGGCGCTCAGCAGGGCGCCTTCGGGGTCATCGCCTTTGAGGCTGACCTGAACCACTTCCACGCCTTGCGGCGCCAGGGCTTCCCAGACGATACGGTTGGAAGGGAATTCTTCGTCACTAATGACAATCTGATCACCGCTCTGCCACTCCAGTCCGAAGGCGACAAATGACAGCGCTTCCGAAGTATTTTTGACCAGCGCCACGTCATCCGTCGACGGGGCGTTAAGCAGGCGCATCAAGCGTTCGCGCAGGCGTTGTTCGAGGGCCATCCAGTCCGAATAGTCCCGCGCACCCAGTAAAACGTTCTCCTGGGCGAAGCGGGCGACCGCTACGGCAGCGCGATTTGGCCAGGGTGCGACGGCCGCATGATTCAAATAACGCAGGCCCGGAGCCTGTACAAACTCATCAAGAAACGTAGACATGGTCGGATGATCCGTGCAATTTGGCGCAAGTTAGGCATAATACGCGGCTTCGATTTTGACCCCTACAGACCTTTTCTTATGCAGAAAGAACCTCGTAAGGTCCGTGAGTTTCGTCGCCGCGAGCAAGAAATTCTCGATACCGCGCTAAAGCTGTTCCTCGAACACGGTGAAGACAGCGTTACCGTCGAGATGATCGCTGATGCCGTGGGTATCGGCAAAGGGACCATCTACAAGCACTTCAAGTCCAAGGCGGAGATTTACCTGCGCCTGATGCTCGACTACGAGCGTGACCTGAATGAGCTGCTGCACTCTGCCGATGTCGACAAGGATAAGGAAGCCCTGTCCCGGGCCTACTTCGAATTCCGTATGCGCGATCCGCAGCGTTACCGGTTGTTCGACCGTCTGGAAGAGAAGGTGGTCAAGGGCAATCAAGTGCCGGAGATGGTCGAGGAACTGCACAAGATCCGCGCCTCGAACTTCGAACGTCTGACCCTGTTGATCAAGGGTCGCATCAGCGAAGGCAAGCTTGAAGATGTACCGCCTTACTTCCACTATTGCGCAGCCTGGGCGCTGGTGCATGGCGCTGTGGCGCTGTATCACTCGCCGTTTTGGAGCAATGTGCTGGAAGATCAGGAAGGATTCTTCCAGTTCCTGATGGACATCGGCGTGCGCATGGGCAACAAGCGCAAGCGCGATACCGATACCCCCGCCAGTTGAGTCATTCACATGCTTTATTGCGCCATGTTTCCCTATGTGGCGCAGTGTCCCCAGAAATACAGGAATATACTCAGGCATAGGACTTGCTAAAACTTGATTTCTGAGTCAAGTTTTGCAGGTCCGAATCTTCTTCCGCCGGAGTGATCCATGATCGTTGACCGTCAAGGCAGGCGTTTTCGCAATTTGCGGATCAGCCTGACTTCAGCCTGCAACTACGCATGTACCTACTGTGTGCCGAACGGCAAGCGGCTGGTCGCTGCGCAGGATGAGTTGTCGGCCGAGGCCATGGCTCGCGGCGTTGCTTATCTGATCGAAGCGGCCGGCATCGAGCGCCTGCGTATCACCGGCGGTGAGCCCTTGGTCAGCCCCAAGCTGGAAGCTTTCATGAGCGCGGTGGGGCAGATGGGCCTGGCAGATATCAGCCTGACCACCAATGGCCAGCTCTTGACGCGCAAACTGCCATTGCTGGTGGATGCTGGCATTCGCCGGATCAACGTTTCCCTCGATACCCTTGACCCTGGCGCCTTCCGCAGCATTGCCCGTGGTGGCGATCTGGCGACCGTGCTTGACGGGATGGATCAGGCCAAAGCTGCTGGCATGAAGATCAAGGTCAATATGGTGCCGTTGCGCGGGCAGAACCTGGATCAGGTGATGCCGTTGCTCGATTACTGCCTTGAGCGCGGCTATGAACTGCGCTTTATCGAATTGATGCGTATGGGCCATTTGGCCAGCGATTCGAATGCGTTCTTGCAGCAGTTCGTCAGCCTTCAGCAGCTGTTGAGTCTGATCGGCGATCGCTATGAATATCTTCAGGCCGATGCACCGGTGGATGCCACGGCGGTGCGTTATGAAATTCCGGGTTCGGGATTCTTTGGCGTGATTGCCAATGAAAGTGTGCCGTTCTGTCGGACCTGTTCACGGCTGCGATTGTCCTCCACCGGATGGCTGCATGGCTGCCTGTCGTCGAGCAATCGGCACTATGTCGGCGACCTGCTGGACAAGCCGCGCCACGAGGCTTTGCCGGCCTTGCAACGCCTGCTGGTGAAAGCCTTGGGCGACAAGCAGGAAGTGGCATTTTCCGGCGGTGCGACCATCATGAAAATCATCGGCGGCTGAACGCAGCTCTTGTAGCAGCTGCCGAAGGCTGCGTTCGAGGGGGTACCCCTCGCAAAACCAAGCAACCTCAATCCATCAAGAAGACCGTGTCCTCAGGTTTCACGACTGCTTCGCAGTCGGACGCAGCCTGGCGGCAGCTGCTACGGGATGTGCGCAACCTTGAGGTGGCGCGGAAGCTGCATCTTGCCAGGATTCGCCGGTTTTCCGTCACCGGCCTCTGGAGGGTAGGATGCGTAGCCTGGTTTTGCTGCTGGCCATTTTGGCGCTTGGTGGCTGCATGAATGTCAGCGATCTGGGCGAGGGCGCTCGCTATCATATGAGCGATGCAGGCTTGCTTGATCACAGCGATACCCACCGTTCTAACTCGTTTCGCATACAACCCGACTCATTCATCTACATTGCTCAAGGCGCCTTCGCTCCGCCGGGCAGTGCCTATCCACGACCTAACGTGGTCGCCGAAGAGGCCTTCAACGGTTTTGTCGAATACTTCCCCATGGTCCGTCGCGCCCGGACGCCTGAGGGGCTGGAAGAAGCGATGACCGAGGCCCGCGCGGCCGGTGCGCATTACTTGCTCTACAGCCGCTTCGCCAAGGCTGACGACCGGATCGGCAACACCGATGAATGGGCCGATCAGGAAGCCGTGGATCGCATGGGGATCGACAGTGGCGTGATTCAGCTCATGCTGATCGAGACCAGCACCCAGTATTTGATCGATACTGCACGTATTCACAGTCGTGGCGGTTTACTGACGTTCCACGACAACAAGCCAGAAGACTTGCTGGGTCCGCCGCTGGAGCAATACGCTCGCAGTCTGTTGGGCTTGAGCGACTAAGCAATACACAAGGAGAACAACATGAGTGGTCCGCAAAAAGCTAACGATCTGCTGGGGCAAATCCCCAAATCCAAAGGCTTGCCGCCGGTCCACTTGTGGAATCCCGACTTCTGCGGCGATATCGATATGCGGATCGCGCGTGACGGGACCTGGTATTACCTCGGTACGCCCATCGGGCGCAAACCGATGGTTAAGCTGTTCTCCACCATCATGCGCCGCGATGGCGATGACTATTTCCTGATCACCCCGGTGGAAAAGGTTGGCATCAAGGTCGACGATGCGCCTTTTGTCGCCGTCAGTCTTGAGGTCGAAGGCGAGGGTGAAGCTCAGGTGCTGCGTTTCACCACCAACGTTGAAGAGCAGGCCGAAGCCGGCCTTGAGCACGCGTTACGGGTGGTGATCGATCCCGACACTCAAGAGCCTGCGCCCTACGTGCATGTGCGGACCAATCTCGAAGCCTTGATCCATCGCAATGTGTTTTACCAACTGGTGGAATTGGCGGTGACACGGGAAATCGACGGGCAGCGCTGGTTGGGTGTCTGGAGTGGCGGCGAGTTCTTCACTATCGGGCTTGAGCCTTAAATCGATCGGCCGCTCCTACAAGGGTGTGACCGTTTGGATACGGTGCTCTATTCCAGCAACTGGTCGGATTTCACGACCGTTGACATCCTGCTGAAATAATTCGCTTGCTACGGCCGAACCGTTTCAGCTTCAATTTGTACATGACTAGACATGTTCGATTTGACAAGAAACAACGGGTGGTCAATGAGTTTATTCGGCGCATCGAAAGCGGCCTCATGGAGGACGGCCTTCTGCTGCCGGGTGAACATCAGTTGGCTGAAGAATTTGGCGTGAGCCGCGGGACATTGCGCGAGGCGTTGGCCGAGCTGAAGCGGCGTCACTACATCGCCACGCAGAGTGGTGTCGGTTCCATCGTGACCTACGACGGCGTCGTGCTCGATCAACGCAGTGGCTGGGCGCAAGCACTGGCGGATACCGGGGCGCTGATCAACACCGAGGTGTTGCGGCTGGAAGCGGTGCAGCGGGCGGATCTCTTGAGCCGTTTCGGCACGGATCAGTTCATCCTTCTGGAGCGTCGCCGACGCGGTAACGACGGTACGCTGGTGTCCCTCGAACGCTCACTCATGCCGGCCACCGGTGGCCTGGAAAGCCTGCCGCGTGTGGGTCTGATCGATGACTCCCTGACCATCACCCTGGCCGCTTACGGCTATATCGGCGAACACGGCGATCAATGGATCGGTGCCGAGCCGCTGAACGAGGAAGATGCCCGGTTGCTCGGGCGCCCGGTCGGCACGGTGTTTCTCAAAGCCTTGCGCACCACCTATGACCGCCGTGAGCGTTTTATGGAACAAGTAGAAAGCTTGCTCGATCCTGTGCACTTTCGCCTGCACCTGCAATTCGGCGCGCAGAAATGAGCGCGCTCGATCGCGCCTCGGGCGCTTTTTACGGTTTGGCGCTGGGCGATGCCCTTGGTATGCCGACCCAGTCCTTGAGTCGCGCGCAGATCAAGCAGCGCTTCGGCGCGATCACCGCTCTGGAGGACGCTGGCGCCGATCAACCAATCGCCCCGAACATGCCCAAAGGCTCGATCACCGATGACACGGAACAGGCGATTCTGGTCGGTCATCTATTGATTGACGGCAACGGTCAGATCGAACCGTCCGTGTTGGCGCAACGCTTGATCGAATGGGAGGCGGTGATGCAGGCCAAAGGTTCGCAAGACCTTTTAGGGCCTTCGACCAAACGCGCCATTGAAATGATTCTCGCCGGGCACTCACCTGAAGAAGCCGGGCGCTACGGCACCACCAACGGCGCAGCAATGCGCATTACCCCGGTCGGGATTGCGGTGGATGTCGCTAATCCTGAGTGCTTCATCAAGGCGGTGGTACAAGCCTGCCAAGTCACCCATAACACCACGCTGGGGATCTCCAGTGCGGCGGCGGTAGCGGCAGTAGTGTCGGCCGGGATCAATGGGATGGACCTGGGCGAGGCATTGCACCTGGGCATGCAGATGGCTCAGCAGGCTGAGGGTCACGGCCATTGGGTCGCCGGCGGGCGTATTGCATCGCGCATCAGCTGGGCGCGGACCATCAGTGTCGACAGCGACAAAGCGATGTTGGCCGATCTGCTCTACGACGTGATCGGCACCTCCGTGGCCTCGCAAGAGTCGGTGGTGGTGTCCTTCGCGTTGGCGCAACAAGTGGCCGTCGGCGAAATGGGCGCTTTCGAAGCGTTGTGCATGGCAGCGAGCCTGGGGGGCGACACCGATACCATCGCCGCGATGCTGGGGGCGATGCTGGGTGCTTGTCTGGGCATGCAGAGTTGGCCAGTGGAGTTGATCGAGCAGATCAAGAAGGTCAACAACCTGGAGCTGGAGCCGTTGGTTCAGGGGCTGATGGCCTTGCGTTAACCCTGTGGCGAAGCGAACGCTGAGACCCTGTGATTGCACACAGTCTGGATGCCCTGCGCGCCTGAAAAATCATCGCAACGGAACGCAGGAACACGGCCAGGGATGCCGGGATGTTATGTCTACTTCCGAAATTGCCGACAACCACAATAATGGCAGCAGGAGTACCTTTCATGAGTTCATCGAACGTCGGGCAAAGTGCCGGACAACTGGAAACCCGTGGCATCGAGCCGGTTCCGGAAGGGGAGTGCAACGGTCATCCGCTGCAATTGTTCTGGGTCTGGTTCGCCGCCAATATCAGCATCCTCGGCTTGCCGCTGGGGGCGACGCTGGTGGCCTTTCGTGGTTTGGCCATCTGGCAGGCGATCATCGTTGCGATTCTCGGCGCGGCTGGCTCGTTTGCGGTGGTCGGGATCATCTCGATTGCCGGTCGTCGTGGCCGCGCACCGAGCCTGACGTTGTCCCGAGCGATCTTTGGCGTGCGCGGCAATATCGGCCCCACCCTGGTCTCGCTGATGTCCCGGCTGGGCTGGGAAACCGTCAACACCACCACGGCTGCATTCGTGTTGCTGTCGTTGTGCTCGATCCTCTTCAGCTCGCCGGTAGAAGCCAAGAGTGCGCCGCTGCTGACCTTGCTGTTCATCGGTATCTTCGTTCTGCTGACCCTCGCGGTTTCCGGCCTCGGTCACGCGACATTGCTGGTGATTCAGAAGTGGGCCACCTATGTGTTCGGTGCTCTTAACCTGCTGGTCGGTGGCTTTCTGTGTGCCACCATCGATTGGGCTGCAGTGTTCAACACCACGCCGGCACCACTGAGTGCAATGATCATCGGCGTCGGCACCATGGCCGCCGGCACCGGGATCGGTTGGGCCAACGCTGGCGCGGACATGTCGCGCTACCAGCACCGCAGCGTCAAGGCTGTACGCCTGGTCGCTTCGGCGGCGTTTGGGGCCGGTATTCCATTGGTGTTGCTGATCACTCTCGGCGGCCTGCTGTCGGTGGGCAATAACGACCTGGCGTCTGCCACAGACCCGATCATTGCGATCCGCGACATGCTGCCAACCTGGATGGCTGTGCCCTACTTGATCACCGCATTCGGCGGGTTGCTGCTGTCGAACAACCTCTCGGTGTACTCGGCGGGCCTGACCACCTTGACCCTCGGCCTGAAGGTCAAGCGCGTGCATGCGGTAATCGTAGACATCGTGGCAATCTTCGCCGGGTCGATTTACTTCATGCTGATCGCCGACAGTTTCTATGGCCCGTTCATCACCTTTATCTCGTTGCTGGCAGTGCCGATTACGGCGTGGGTCGGGATCTTCGTGGTCGACCTGATTCACCGTCACCACTACAGCGCCAAGGACCTGCTGGATGTCAGCCCGACCAGCGCTTGTTGGTATCGCGGCGGCGTCGAATGGCGCGCCTTCGGTGCCTGGGCAGTGGCGATCGTGCTCGGTTTCAGCTTCACCACCATTGGCACCACGGTGGAAAATATCTGGTTTGCCGGCCCATTGTCCGATTCCTGGCTTGGGCATAATGGCCTGGGCTGGATCGTGACCTTCATTGTGGCCGGTGGTCTTTATGCTGTGCTCGGCGGTGCGAAGGATCGTCGCGGCGCTTTTGTCGAGAACGCACATGCCTAGATTGCTGCACACCGGCCAAGTGATGGTCGACCTGGTGATGTCCGTGGACACACTGCCGAACTCCGGCGGCGACGTGCTGGCGCAATCCGCCAGCTTCGAGGCGGGTGGCGGTTTCAACGTGATGGCTGCTGCTCAGCGCAACGGTTTGCCGGTGGTCTATCTAGGGCGTCACGGCAAGGGTCGCTTCGGCGATCTGGCCCGTGAGGCGATGACGGCTGAAGGTATTCAAATCGGTATCGCCAGCAGCGCCGAACAAGACACGGGCCTGTGTGTCGCGCTGACCGAAGCCACGGCGGAGCGCACGTTTATTTCTTACATCGGTGCTGAAGGTGAGTTGTCGAAAGAGGATTTGGCGAGCATTGCCGTGCAAGCCGACGACTATGTCTACGTCAGCGGTTACAGCTTGCTCCATGGTGGCAAGGCGCAAGCCTTGCTCGATTGGGTGCTGGCACTGCCCCGTGAAATCAAGGTGGTATTCGACCCGGGTCCGCTGGTGGATTCGCCGGATTCCAAATTGATGGCGGCGCTGCTGCCACGGATCGATATCTGGACCAGCAACAGCGTTGAAGCCCTGCGCTTTACCGGGGCCGAGCAGATTGCCGACGCGCTGGTTCAGCTCGGCGAGTACCTGTCGGCCGACGCGCTGATGGTGGTCCGCGATGGGCCGCAAGGTTGTTGGGTTTGTCAGCAGCAACACTGCCTGCATGTTCCTGGATTCAAGGTTGTGGCCGTGGACAGCAACGGCGCCGGTGACGCTCATGCCGGGGTTTTCATGGCCGGATTGGCGAGCGGATTGACTGCGACTCAAGCAGCGCGCCGTGCCAATGCCGCTGCGGCACTGGCAGTGACGCGATGGGGGCCTGCGACCTCGCCAGGCACTGCTGAGGTCGATGGGTTTATTTTGGCTGATGTGGTTTGACGTCATAGCTTCATTGCTTGATCAATCATATTCGCGAGCAAGCCCGCAGATCTGCGTCGGCCGCGAATTTTGTAGCTGAACACGGTCCAATGTGGGAGCGGGCTTGCTCGCGATGAGGCCCTTGAGATCGAAGTAGATCTCGAGAGTCATCCGGCTTTTTTCAGCGCTTCAATCAATTCTTGCTTACGCATAGTCGAACGCCCGGGGATGTTCTTTGCTCGGGCCTCTTTCATCAGGCTGTCCCTGGTTTGCGTGCCCAGAGACGCCGAGCTGTTGCGTGAATGCCCTTTTCGGCTGGCCACTGCGCGCTTGGCTGATGCCTTACGGTCAGCCGCTTTTTCGCTCGCCGGCTTACGCTGTCCGGAGCCGCCGGCACGTTCGCCACCGCCCGATTGTTTGTTCACTGTCGCCCAGGCACGCGCTTCGGCCTCGTCTTTCGAGATGCCTTTGTCTTCGTAGCTGGCTTCGATATGGGCGGCTTTGCGTTTCTGTTCCGCCGTGTATTTGGCTTTGCTTCCACGTGGCATGGGATGACTCCTTCTGACGCTTGGAGTGGTTACCTGATATTTGGCTGCCCCTGTTTCGATTGGTGCCTGAAGATCGACAAACGGTTCAGGCGTTCTGCAGCGCTTTTTCGACCGTCATCGAGCGCCAGATCAACCGGCCTACAGTGATCAGCCAATTCATCACTGCGACTGCCAGCACGCTGAGCAGCAGAGCGGGCATGCCCTGTTCGACAATGATTTTGCCGGCCAGTAAAGGAAAGCCAAACACGCCTATGAAGTAGGCAAGACTGAACAGCAGGAGTGATTGTGACGTGGTGCCGGCCGGTGCTTCATTGGCGGCGAGACCATTGATCACGGAATAGGTCAGCCCATAACCGACCCCGAGAATCACCGCCGCCAGCACATAGCTGTAGCTGTCATCGACCAGGAACCGGAACATCAGGATCGACACCACCATCAGCCCGGTGAGTAGGCAGGACATCCCATAGGCGTCGCGTTTGACCACGATGCTGGCGATCAGCAATCGGCTGGTGATCGCCGCGCTCATGAAGCCTAAAAAGAACAGCGAGTAATCCAGCGAGCGCGAGGCGGCAAAACTGGTCTGGAAACTCGACAGGCCGCCAAACACGCACCCGCCCAGACCCACCATGATGATCGCAAACACGGCTTTGGAAGAAAGCACCTGAGCTGCCGCGGACCAGGAAATCTTCGACACAGCAGCGGTTCCCAACAGATTGGGCCGCTGTTTCAGCACCCTTCCTAAACGCCAGAACATCAGTACACCCACCAGGCTCGCCAGCGCGGCGATGTAGAAAGCCGCTGTGACGGAATACCCCAACAGGCTGGCCGCACGGCCCAACAGCGGACCGGAACCAATGCCGGTCATCATGCTGCCAGACAGCAGCGCGAAGTATTTGGCGCGTTGTGTGGGCTCGACCAGCATCGCCACAATGATCGGCCCCAAGGTGTAAAACACGCCCCAGCCGAGGCCTAGCATTAGCCCGAAAAACAGTAAGGCGCTGCCGAAACCGGGTGTCAGCGCAAAGCCCAGGCTGGCCACCACCAGCAAACAGCCGAACAGCGCAATCGAACGCGCGGCCCCCAACACATCCGATAAATGCCCGGAAAGGATCACCGCCACGAAGGTGCTGAGCATCGCGATCGAGATCACGCTACCGGCGTCATGCTCGTTGCCGCCGCGCGAACTGATCAGCAGTGACAGCAGAAAGGTCGAACCGTAGGACAGTGAAAGCAGATAACTGGCAACGCAGAACAGCCCGAACAGCTTCCCCGAAACGATGGTGTCCTGCCGAGTATCGTTCTGCATGAAAGCGTCCTTTGCCTGTTGGAGTTATGAGCCGCTTTTTTATCATGGGGGGAGCAGGCATTTGTTGTGCAGTTGCAGATTCCAGGGTTAGTCATTAGCGGAGTAAAGGTAGTGGCTTATTACTGCGAGGGCAGGCCGATCTCCTCCATGAACTCCTCCATGAATCGCTTCAACCGTTCATGACGAATCTGCGCCAACCGGCTGCCAGTCGGGGTTTGGAAGCCTGCGGCCAGATGCAGCAACTTGGTCTGGAAGTGATCGAGCGTGAAACGCTTATCGTCGTAATCGCGGGCCTTCGCTTCGGGATCCAGCGGGTCGTAAAGCGCGCTGCCCATCCTCCCGGAGACATAGAACGTGCGCGCCACACCGAGCATTCCAAGGGAGTCCAGGCGGTCGGCGTCCTGCAGGATTTTTGCTTCAAGCGTCGTCGGCGTAATACCCGCCGAGAAGCTGTGGGTCTCGATGGCATGGGCGACTGCGGCGACTTTATCCACAGGCCAACTCATGCCAGCCAACACCTGCGAGGCTTTCTGTGCCGCCAGTCGTGATGCCTGTGATCTCAACGGCGAGTTCTTTTCCACCGCCACGCAATCATGCAAAAGCACCGCCGCCAGCAGCACCTCGAGATCGCCGCGTTCCTCTTTATGGATGACACGAGCGTTGTTCCAGACCCGATGCAGGTGCGAAAGATCGTGGGCGCCATCTTCGGACGGCTCAAGAGCATGGGGCAGGAGTGTTGCGGCTAGGGTTTGAAGTGGAGCGAAAGCGGCAATGGTCATTGGAATCCTCATTGTGAAGGGATAAGACAATCATGCGTCGAGCACAGGTAATCTGATGACCATAAACCAGTTTTTCATTTGAAATGTGACGAGCGCTCAGAGTCGACTTAGTATGGCTTTTTCACTTCCTGACAAGGCCAGTCCATGACCATCGATATCCGCCCAGCCGTGCCGAGCGATGCCCCGCAAATCCTCGCGTTCATTACCGAACTGGCGGACTACGAGCGCGCCAGGCACGAAGTCATCGCCAGCGTCGCCGACATCGAACGCAGCCTGTTCAGCGAAGGTGCGACGGCCCATGGCCTGATTTGCCTGCGGGATGGGCAGCCGATCGGCTTCGCGGTGTTTTTCTTCAGCTACTCGACCTGGCTGGGGAGCAATTGCCTCTACCTCGAAGACCTCTACATCAACCCTGAACAACGCGGCGGCGGCGCCGGGAAAAAACTCCTGCGCCATCTCGCGCAAATCGCCTGCGCCAACGACTGCGGACGCTTCGAATGGAGCGTACTGGACTGGAACGAGCCGGCGATTGCGTTTTACAAGTCGATCGGCGCACAGCCTCAGGATGAGTGGGTGCGCTATCGCATGGAAGGGGAGGTGTTGAGAGGGTTTGCGCAGGGTTGATGGTCAACCAGTCCCCTCGTCTTTTGGGGAGGAGGGGCTTATTGACGTCAGATCCTCAAGGTTGTTTGACCGGCGCCGGCAAGGTCACCAATGCTACATAGTCATCCCAGAACGCCTTCTGATCGATGGCGAACACCACTTTGGCTTTTTGCGTGCCCACCGGCGGGTTTTTCTTGTAGCCCAACGCGCGGCCATAATCCGGGCCGAACTGGGCATCGACGTCGACCCACATATCGCGGGACTCGGTGACCATGTGTGGTGTGACCAAAAACAGCGCGGGCAGGCTGTCCCAGGTGAAGCTGTGATAGCCCGGGTCCTTGCTGAACAGGGGGCCGAACTCGTGTTTGTACAGGTCCGGGATCACCCCTTTGTTCGCGACGATA
This sequence comes from Pseudomonas sp. H11T01, assembly GCF_048515765.1. NCBI lineage: Bacteria > Pseudomonadati > Pseudomonadota > Gammaproteobacteria > Pseudomonadales > Pseudomonadaceae > Pseudomonas > Pseudomonas sp. H11T01. The sequence goes on from NZ_JBLYED010000018.1 coordinate 119,514, forward strand.
CGCTGGTAGACCGAGGCGTCGAAGGTGACTTTTTCGCAGACATCGTTCGGGAATATCACGTGTTCGATGGGCGAACGCAGGACGATTTTCGCTGCCTCTGGGTCGAACCACCAGTTGAATTCAGCGGCTGGGGTGGTGTTTCCCGGAATCTCGATAGCGCCGCCCATATACACGATGCGTTTGATCAGCGGCACGATGTCCGGCGCCTGGCGGATGGCCAGTGCCAGGTTGGTCAGCGGGCCGACCGCCAGCAGGGTCACTTCATGGGGATTGGCGCGCACGCTGTCGATGATGAACTGCGGTGCGGTTTCCTTGCGTAATTGGGTGTGAGTTGCCAGGCCATCGGGCGGAGCGACCAATTGCGCGGCGGAGGTCGGGCGCGGATTTTTGAACGCCCCCGGCCAGCCGGCGCCGAAGAACGCTTGCTCCTGTGGATAAGTGGCGAAGTCATGCAGCAGTGGATAGGCCGCACCGGAATACACACCGATTTCCTTTTCCAGACCCATGCGCTCGACGGCTTTGAGAGCATCGACTTGCTCTTGATCGACCCAGGCATTGCCGCTGACCAGGGTCATGCCCAGCAGGTCAATACGTTTCTGCGCATGCAGTTGGGCGAGCATGATGAAGGCCTGACCGTCATCGTTGAGCACATTGAAGTCGGTGTCGAAGATAACTTTTTCCGCCGCTTGCAGCGACCCGGCGCAGAGGCCGACGGCGACAAACAGCGCACAGCGTTTGATGAAACGTTGCATGGGGTATTTACCTGGCAGTTGTTGTTTTTGGCAATTGGGTAGCATGCCTGCCTATCTGTCGACGCACGATCCCTGTAGCAGCTGCCGAAGGCTGCGTCCGGCTGCGCAGCAGTCGTAAAACCTGACATCGCGGTTTAACAGTTAAATCGCGATGTCCGGTTTTGCGAGGACTGCGTCCTCGAACGCAGGCTCCGCCAGCTGCTACAGGGATACGCGGTGATTATCGGTTCACCAGTTTTGCCGGCAATGCGATCACCAGAAAGCTGCTGAGAATCAAGCACCCGGCGAAGAACCACAGCGCTCCGGCGCTGCTGCCGGTGACGTCGATGGCCACACCCATCAGCGAGTTGCTGACCAGGCCGGCGATGTTCGCCAGTGAGCAAGCGAGGGCGAAACCGGTCGCAGCAGCAGTGCCTTTGAGGAAGGTTGCCGGCAGGCTGAAGAACACCGGTACGGCGCCAATGATCGCCGCCGAGGCAATGGCGAACAGCGCAACGGTCGCCACCACGTTGTGGGTGAAGAAGGTGCTGCTAGCCATGGCCGCGGCGCCGATCAGAAATGGCACGATGATGTGCCAGCGACGTTCCCGGTGTTTGTCGGAGCTGGCGCCGATCAGCAGCATGCCCAGCAGTGCGGCGATGCTTGGCAAGGCGGTCAAAATACCGATATGGAAGGTGTCGATGATCCCTGCATTGCGGATGAAGGTTGGCATCCAGAAGCCCATAGCATAGGCGCTGAGCAGGATCGAGAAGTCGATACCACCGAGCATCCAGACTTTCAGGTTGAAGAAACCATCGCGAAAGCTGTGTTTGCTGCCTGTGCTGCCGGCCTCATCGGCGCGCAATTCATTTTCCAGCAAAGCCTTTTCTTCGTCGTTCAGCCATTTGGCCTGCTGAAAACTGTTGGGTAAGGCCCAGAAGGTCAGGATACCGAGCAAGACACTGGGCACCGCTTCGATCAGGAACAGCCATTGCCAGCCGCGCAGGCCACCCAGGTTATCGAAATGACCCATGACCCAGCCCGACAGCGGGCCGCCGATCACACTGGACAGCGGCAGACCGATCATGAACAAGGCGATGATTCGCCCGCGTCGATAGGTCGGAAACCAGGTGGTCAGGTAGTACAAAACCCCCGGCAGAAAACCCGCTTCGGCGGCGCCCAGCAGAAAGCGCAGGATGTAGAACTGGGTAGTGGAGGTCACGAGCATGGTGCAGGCCGAAAGCAGGCCCCAGGTGATCATGATCCGCGCGATCCAGATTTTCGCACCGACTTTTTCCAGCACCAAATTGCTGGGTACTTCAAACAGGATGTAACCGACAAAGAACAGCCCGGCGCCAAGACCGAACGCGGTTTCGCTGAAGTGCAGTTGATCGAGCATCTGCAGTTTGGCGAAGCCGATATTGATCCGGTCGAGGTAGGCGGCCAGGTAGCAGAAACACAGGAAGGGAATCAGCTTCCAGGTGATCTTGTGGTAGAGCGCTTGAATCGGGTTGGCGACGGTGGTCGCGGTTGTTGCATTTGTATTTGCATTCGCAATGGGCATGGCTTGTGTCTCCTGGCGGTGACTTATGGTTTTTATACAGCCGCTTTTTCCAGCGCTCTGGGAGCGCCGGGGCGGCTTCCAAAGGCAGTGTCAGAAGACTGGGCACGCTCGTTTTATGACGAGCTGTGCTCAGTTTTTTTACGCAGGGTCGTGGTCAAAATATCGATAACACCTGACTCAAACCCGGCAAGACCAGCGCTCTATGGCGCGGTTCTCGTTGTATGCATTACATCCGTTCGAACTGTGCAATCGCCTCCTGCTTGCTGACGACATCGCCGTACTTACTGTCGATGTCGAACAGATTCGCTTCATGGGGCGCCGGGTGCCGGTCGCCGACGCATTCGCGCACGACGATGGTGCGAAACCCGTGTTGCACCGCGTCCACCGCCGTCGCACGAATGCAGCCGCTGGTGGAGCAGCCGGCCAGTACCACGGTGTCGATGCCTTGGGCGTGCAGCATCGAGGCCAGGCTGCTACCAAAAAAGGCACTGGCGTATTGTTTGCTGATCACCACTTCATCGGCGCGCGGCAACACAGCCTCGCAGAACGCCGCCAACGGGTTGCCTTCGACCATGTCTTTCATCACCGGGGCCTTTTTCACCCAGATGCCGCCGTCGGCGAAATGGCCGGGATGGTAGCGGATATTAGTGTGCACCACCGGGATGCCCTGGCGCCGGGCGCTTTCCAGTAGTTCGACGCTTTCTGCTACGGCGCTGACCACACCGGGGGCGAACAGCGGCGCATCTTCGGTGGTGTAGCCACGCATGAAATCGATCATCAGCAGCGCGGCTTTTTGACCGAAACCAATGCGCTGGCCCCACACGCCTTGATAGTTGTCGTCAGCGGTTTGCTCGCTCATCGTGCTCACCTCTTAATAAGCGCCGGAGAGCAACGCGCCGGCGCCGGGAACGATGGGTTCCAGGTCCAGTGCCTTGAGCATGGCGTAGGTGGTGGCGATGGCAGCCGTCAGCACTGGTTTGCCGGTCTGCGCTTCGACTTGCGCCACCACCGGTAGCGACTGCATTTGGACGCAGGCTGAGAGCACGATCACATCAACGCCTTCCAGATTCATCCCCGCGACGATGGCCGGCAGTCTTGCTGGGTCGTGGCGTGCCACTTCGAGGTTGTCGGGGATTTCCAGTGCGCGCCAGTCGACCACTTCAAAGCCTTCTTCGCGGATGTAATTCACCACCAGTTCGGTTAGCGGCTTCATGTACGGCGCCACAATCGCGATGCGTTTGGCGCCCATGACTTTCAGGCCTTCGATCAACGCGCCGGCGCTGGTGATCACCGGGGCGTTGGCATCGTTATCGGCGGTGGCCTTGCGCAAACGCTGTTCGGATTGGCGGTGATAGCCAAGGCCCATGGCCATGATCGCGACGAGACACGCATAACCGAGCACGTCGACTTTGGCATCGGACAGTTCGATGGCGCAGCGGTCGGATTCGCCGTCCATTGCTGCCAGCTCTTCCTTGCGCACTTGCTTCATCCGCATGCGGCTGGAGTGGAAGGTGAAGCGTTCCGGGCGGATCAATTGGCGCGCTGTGAGCATCGCCGGGATCTCGGTTTCCATTGTGGTGTTGGAGCTCGGCACGATCTGACCGATGCGATAAGGCTTGAGCATAAAAATCTCCCGATGCGTTTAATTCAGGGGCGGGTTCAAACGCGCGCCGAGGAAGTCACCGAAGGCGGCGAAGAAGCCCTCAAGGTCATCCCAGGGAATCATGTGCCCGGCGTTGGCGACGTGGGCGACGCGAATGTTCGGTTGCAGTTGCAGGATTTCAGCTTCGTCTTCGGCCTGAATCACACCGCCGCGACCAGCGATCATCAGCAGGGCGGGGGCCTGAAGTTTCGGTAAGTCCTGATGGAAATCGACATCGTGGAAATCGTTGAAGGCCCGGACGATCGCCGGCTCGTAGCAGGTGTGTAGCCATTCGGCACGTAATTGCAGTTGCTCGTCTGTCCAGGTGGCGCAAAAGGCGCGCATCGCCTCAGCGTCCATCCCGATCAGCGACTGGCGGATCGAGTCGACGTACCATGGCAATTTGCTCGGGTACTCGCGACGACCCGGGCCGGACACTGGCGGGTCGATCAGCACCAGGCGGTTCACGCCTGCGGGATGACGGACTGCGCTGCGTACGGCAAAACGCGCGCCCATGGAATGGCCGACCAAGTGATAACTGTCCAGTTGCAGCGCTTGAGCGAACGCGCCGATGTCGTCAGCGCAGGCGTCAGTGCTGTAGTCCAGTTCCGGTCCGGTGGACGATAGGCCGCGACCGCGTACATCCAGGACGTAGGTGTCGAAATGTTCGCCGAGACGTTCAGCGACGAACCCCCAGGTAATCGCCGGGCTGGTAATGCCCGGAATCAGAATCAACGCCGGGCCTTTGCCGCCGTAGCGCAAGTAGTGCTGACGAATGCCGTTGGCCTGGACGTTGCCGCCATGTAGGAAAGTGCTCACGCGGCCACCCCTGATTTCAGCACCTGGCCGTAGAGGTCATAACCGTAGACCCAGGCCGGATCTTCCTGAGTCCGTAGCCAGGTATTGGCATTGGACACGGACTGCACCCGCGAGGCGCGCTCTTTGCGGTTGGCTTCGTAGAGTTCAAACGCGGTGCGGTAGTCACTCAGCCCGGTTTCTTGCAGGCAGCGGGTCAGCATCGCTGCATCTTCGATGGCCATGCCGGCACCTTGGGCCATGTGTGGCTTCATCGGGTGGCAGGCGTCGCCCAGCAGCACCAGTCGACCGCGACTCCACAGCGGCAGCGGATTGCGGTTGCGCAGTGGCCACTTGGTCACGCTCTCGGTGGATTCGATCAGCGCCTGGACGGTAGGGTGATAGCCCTGGAATGCGTCGTACATTTCTTCACGACTGCTGTCGACGAACGCGCCCTGGAAATCCCATTCCGGGTGTGGCACACCAGTGACGTAGTAGTACTCGTCGCGCTTGCCGGTGGTGTAGTAGACCATCATGTGCCGGTCCTCGGTCCACCACTTGATGCAGTCTTCGAACTTCAAATCGTACTTGGCCAGTTGATCGCCACGGATCAATGCCCGGTGCGCAACCCAGCCGCTGTACAGCGGTTTTTCCGGGCCGAGCAGCTCTTCGCGGATCTTCGAGTTAATGCCGTCGGCGCCGATGACGATATCGGCGTAGGTCACTTCGCCGTCGCTGAAAGTCAGGCGTACCTGGCTGTCGGTTTCTTCGAGGGTTTCCAGGCGCTTGTTGAAGTGCACGGTGCCCGGTTTGATCGTCGACATTTGCAGCTCATGCAGGTCGCCCCGGTGCACGGTGACGTAGGACGCGCCGTATTCCTTGCGAGCGAAGTCTCCCAGTGGGATGCGGGACAGGTAATCGCCGCTGATGCCGTCGCGGCTGAACCAGTGATCCGGGTGCGATCCCATTTGGTCGAGCTGCTGCTCAATGCCCATGCGCCGGAAGATTTTCATAATGTTCGGGCCCATATGAATCCCGGCGCCGAGGCGGGAAAACTCGGGGGCCTGTTCGTAGATATCCACCTGGAACCCGGCTTGTTGCAACAGCGTGGCGGCGGCGGCACCGCCGAGGCCGGCACCGACGATAGCGATTTTTTGTGTGCTTCCCATGGGGCTTGCTCCTCTTTTTTTGGCTGGCTGGCGGGATCTGTCCGCAAGGTTTTTAAAGTGTATACGCTCTTTTTTTAAAATGAGAAGAGCTCGGCTGAAAAAATAAATTCAAGCGATATTTGCCCTTGGTAACACTAAGTAACCATTGTTTGTTAGGTTTGTGTGGGTTGGTAACGTTTTTCTCTGGCTCTTGCAGTCTGTCGTTAATTCAGGTCTTATCGTTTTTAAATGGCGTACACGCTATAAAAATGCACTAGAGTGAAGCGCGACGCCTCTACTTGGTGCGACAGCAGACGATTGAAGGAGACAGGAAATGCCGGTAAGCGATTGCGAACTGACCCAGATGTTCGAACACGTGTTGAAGCTGTCGAAAGTCGACCCGACGCAGAGCGTCGCCGTGCTCAAGAGCCACTATTCCGACCCACGCACCGTGCGTGCCGCGATGGACGCTGCGCAACGCCTCGGGGCCAAGGTCTACGCGCTAGAATTGCCCTCGTTCAACCATCCGACGGCGATGGGCAACGATATGACCGCCTACTGCGGTGACACCGCGCTGACCGGCAATATCGCGGCGCAGCGGGCCCTGGAAGCGGCGGATCTGATTGTCGACACGATGATGTTGCTGCACTCCCCGGAGCAGGAGCAGATTCTCAAGACCGGCACGCGGATACTATTGGCCGTCGAGCCGCCGGAAGTGCTGGCGCGCATGCTGCCGACCGAGGCCGACAAGGTGCGGGTGCTGGCGGCGGAACAACTGCTCAAGCAGGCCCGGTCGATACACGTCACCTCCCGCGCCGGCAGCGATTTCCGTGCCGCGCTGGGGCAATATCCTTCAGTCACCGAGTACGGTTTCGCCGATGAACCGGGACGCTGGGACCATTGGCCCAGTGGCTTTCTGTTTTCCTGGCCCAACGAAGAAACGGCCGAAGGTGTGCTGGTGCTGGACATCGGCGACATTCTGCTGCCGTTCAAGACCTACACCCGGGAGAAGATCACCCTGGAAATCGAGAAGGGTTTTATCACGTCGATCCACGGTGGTTTCGAGGCTGAATACCTGCGCGATTACATGAAGTATTTCAACGATCCCGAGGTCTATGGGATCTCCCATATCGGCTGGGGCCTGCAGCCGCGAGCGCAGTGGACCGCCATGGGCTTGCACGACAAGAACGATGGCATGTGCATGGACGCCCGGGCGTTCTACGGCAACTTCCTGTTCTCCACCGGGCCGAACACCGAGGTCGGCGGCACCCGTAAAACGCCGTGTCATATGGATATTCCGTTGCGCAATTGCGATGTGTATCTGGATGACCTGGCGGTGGTCATTGGCGGTGATGTCGTCGCGCCCGAGGCTTCCCGCGTTATGTAACAGGACGATGATTCCTTGTAGGAGCAGCCTGCGGCAGCTCCTACAGGGTTTGTGGTCGCCCGTTGAAGATGTGTTTCCCTTGAGTCCCACCCCCAACCTGTCCATCATGCTTCCCCACTGTTCATCGCCTTTCGAGCTTGCCGTGCCGGATACTTCTGACCCTTCTTCCTACGTTTTTTCCGAACAAGTCGGCCATTTGCTGCGCAAGGCCTATCAACGGCACTTGGCGATCTTCCAGCAGAATGTCGGCGACTCGCAGCTCACCGCCGTGCAGTTCGTCACCCTCTGTGCCTTGCGCGATCACGGCCCAAGTTCCCAGACCGAACTGGTCAAGGCGACTGCCGTCGATCAGGCGACCATTCGCGGTATCGTCGATCGGCTCAAGGCTCGTGAGTTGATTACCCTCGAACCGGATCCGCAGGACCGACGTAAAGTCATCGTCGGTCTGTCCGAAGCTGGCGACCGTCTGGTGCAGCAAACCGTGCCCTGCGCTGGGCGCATTACCGAGCTGACCATGAGTAACCTCAACCCGGCTGAACAGGTCGCGGTGTTGTTCCTCCTGCGCAAGATGATCGACGACCCCGAAGCCTGACCCAAACTCCGTAGCCCCGTAGTATTCGACCTTCAGCGGTGCTCCAAACGCCAGGCGTTCGACTCTGGCATCGTTTTTGCTCTCATTTCATGTAGTAGCCACTTCACCAGTCAAGTGTGTCGCGAAGCCCCAGGTTGGTCCTGTTCGCGATTTTTCTTACGGCTGTTTCGTGTAGTGACTACTTCATTAACTGAAGCGGGCGAAGCGGATGACGACGCAGGAAATCACGGTAGCGCTTGAGGTCAACGGCCACACTTCATCAGTCACAGCGATGGCGGATACGCCGTTGCTGTTGATCCTGCGCAACGATCTGCACCTCAACGGCCCGAAATATGGCTGCGGCCTCGGCGAGTGCGGCGCGTGCACGGTGATCATCGATGGGGTGGCGGCGCGTTCCTGCGTGTTTCCGCTGTCTGGCGCGGTCGGTCGCGAGATCGTCACCCTCGAAGGCCTCGGCACCCGCGACGCACCGCACCGGGTGCAACAAGCCTTTATCGACGAGCAAGCGGCGCAATGCGGCTACTGCATGAACGGCATGATCATGACCGCCAAAGCCCTGCTCGACCGCAATCCACACCCCAGCGAAACACAGATCCGCAACGAGCTTTCGGCCAACCTTTGTCGTTGCGGCACTCATATCGAAATCCTCCGCGCGGTGCTGCGTGCCGCCCGTCAAACGCCTTGAACGTGGATCGATGACCATGACTGACGCAACGCCCACCCGAGATCAATTGCTGGCCACGACCGGCGTACTGCTGATCGTCGATGACATCCTGCCGCCCTCCGGGCCAGTGGCCAAAGGCTGCACCCCACTGATCAAACCCAAGGAGCTGGGGTTGTTTATCGCCGTCAGCGATGACGGGCGGGTGTATGCCTTCAACGGTCATGTGGATCTGGGCACCGGCATTCGCACCTCGCTGGCGCAGATCGTCGCCGAAGAGCTGGACCTGCAGCTCGATCAGGTATGCATGGTGCTCGGTGATACCGAGCGTGCGCCGAATCAGGGCGCGACCATCGCCAGCGCGACCCTGCAGATTTCAGCGATCCCTTTGCGCAATGCCGCAGCTGAAGCGCGGCGTTTTCTGCTGGATCGGGCCGCCGAACGCTGGGCCGTGGCGGTTGCAAGCCTGAGTGTGGAAAGCGGCGTGATTAAGACGCCAGACGGGCGTGCTGCGAGTTACGCCGATCTGGTGCGCGGCGAGCACGATGAGTTGCACATCTCCGGCAACGCGCCGCTCAAACCGGCAGAAGACTATCGGTTGGTGGGCAAGGGCGCCGCGCGGGTCGACATCCCGGCCAAGGCCACTGGTGAGCTGACCTATGTGCACGATATGCGCGTGCCGGACATGCTCCACGGCCGGGTGATTCGCCCGCCGTATGCTGGGCTCGATTGCGGTGATTTTGTCGGCAATAGCCTGCTGGAAGTCGACGAGTCGTCTATCGCCCATATCCCGGGGATCGTGCAGGTCGTGGTGATTCGCGATTTTGTCGGTGTCGTGGCGTTGCGTGAAGAGCAGGCGATCAAGGCCGCCCAGGAACTCAAGATCAGCTGGAAAGCCTGGAATCACAAGCTGCCGGACTTGAGCGATATTGAGCAGGCGATCCGTGACAATCCGCGGGTGCAGCGCACCGTGCTCGATCAGGGCAATGTCGACGAAGCCTTGGCGGGGGCCAGTCAGCGGATGCCGCGCACGTATTTGTGGCCGTATCAGATGCACGGCTCCATCGGTCCGTCCTGTGGGTTGGCGGACTATCAGGTGTCAGGTATTCGCGTGTGGTCCGGCAGTCAGAATCCGCATTTGCTGCGGGCCGATCTGGCCTGGCTGCTGGAATGCCCGGAAGAGTCGATCGAGATTATTCGCATGGAAGCCGCTGGCTGTTACGGGCGTAACTGTGCTGACGATGTCTGCGCCGATGCCTTGCTGCTGTCGCGGGCAGTGGGTAAACCGGTGCGGGTGCAATTGACCCGCGAGCAGGAACACTTGTGGGAGCCCAAAGGTACTGCGCAGTTGATGGACGTCGATGGCGGTTTGAATGCTGATGGCAGTGTCGCCGCATATGATTTCCAGACCAGTTATCCATCCAACGGTGCGCCTACCCTGGCCTTGCTGCTGACTGGCCGAGTCGAGCCGGTGGCGGCGATGTTCGAGATGGGCGATCGCACGTCGATCCCGCCTTATGACTTCGAACATATGCGGGTGACCATCAACGACATGGCGCCGATTGTCCGCGCGTCATGGATGCGTGGGGTTTCTGCGTTGCCCAACACCTTCGCTCACGAGTCCTACATCGATGAGCTGGCGTTCGCCGCCGGTGTCGATCCGGTGGAATACCGGCTGCGTTATTTGCAAGACGAACGAGCCATCGACCTGGTGAAGTCCACCGCCGAACGCGCGGCCTGGGCGCCGCGCACCGCGCCGATGCAAACCCCCAACGAGGATCATCTGTTGCGCGGTCGCGGCTTTGCGTATGCGCGTTATATCCACAGCAAATTCCCCGGCTTCGGCGCCGCGTGGGCGGCCTGGGTCGCCGATGTGGCCATCGACCGGCAGACCGGTGATGTCTCGGTCACACGGGTGGTGATCGGGCATGACTCCGGAATGATGATCAACCCTGCGGGGGTGCAGCATCAAATTCACGGCAACGTTATTCAGTCCACCAGCCGCGTGCTCAAGGAGCGCGTGACCTTTGAAGAGTCCACGGTGGCGAGCAAGGAGTGGGGCGGCTATCCAATCCTGACCTTTCCCGAGGTGCCGCAGATTGACGTGCTGATGATGCCGCGTCAGAACGAACCGCCGATGGGCGCCGGAGAGTCCGCCTCGGTGCCGAGCGCGGCAGCGATTGCCAACGCGATTTTTGACGCCACCGGGATTCGTTTTCGCGAACTGCCGATTACCCCGGAGCGGGTGTTGGCGGCGCTCAACGCCGGGACCTGTGATGAGCCGGCAAAGTCGCCGGGCAAGCGTTCGAAATGGTTGTTTGGTTCACTGTTCGCGGCGTTCGGCGCGTTGCTCGGGATGGCCGCCACGGCTTGGCCGTTTCACGCTGAGATCGCCCCGATTGTTCCGCCGAGCGCCGGCACCTGGTCAGCAGCGACCCTTGAACGCGGGCGTTTGTTGGCGGCGGTGGGCGATTGTGCGGTCTGCCATACGGCTCCCGGTGGCGTGACCAATGCCGGTGGGCTGGCGATGGAAACACCCTTCGGCACGCTCTATAGCAGCAACATCACCCCCGATGTTAAGACCGGGATCGGCAGTTGGTCTTATCCTGCGTTCGAGCGGGCGATGCGTGACGGTATCGGCCGTGATGGACGCAACTTGTACCCAGCGTTTCCCTACACCGCGTTTCGCAATATCAACGACGCCGACATGCAGGCGTTGTATGCGTATTTGATGTCGCAAACCCCGGTCAGCCAACCGGCAAAAGCTAACGCCATGCGCTTTCCGTTCAATCTACGGCCGTTGATGGCCGGCTGGAATGCGCTGTATCTACGGCGCGGCGAGATCACCGTGCAACCCGAACGTAGTGAGCAATGGAATCGCGGCGCGTATCTGGTCAATGGTCTGGGCCACTGCGCGGCCTGTCACTCGCCGCGCAACCTGATGGGCGCGGAAAAGGGCGGGGCGGCGTTCCTCGCTGGCGGTACGGTCGATGGTTGGGAGGCTCCACCGCTGAACGGCTTGTCCAAAGCGCCGACGCCGTGGACCGAGGAACAATTGTTCACGTACCTGAGCAGCGGCTATTCCGATGCTCACGGTGTGGCAGCCGGTCCCATGGGGCCGGTGGTCAGCGAACTGGCGAAACTGCCCAAGGCCGATGTACGGGCGATGGCGGTGTATCTGGCCTCACTCAATGGCGCTCAGGCCGAAGCACAGGTGGTGGAGAAAGCCACTCGGCCGGCACCGGTAGCAAGCCTGTCGTTGAGCAACGGCCAGCGAGTGTTCGAAGGTTCGTGCAAGGCCTGCCACGCTGACGGGCTCGGACCGAAGCTGTTTGGCGTCAGCCCGTCGCTGGCGAGCAATACTAATGTGCACAGCGATCAGCCGGACAATCTGATCAAGGTCATTTTGCAAGGCATCGCGGTGCCGGCCACCAAGAATTTGGGCTACATGCCGGGTTTCAAGGACAGTTTGTCGAATACCCAGGTGGCGGAATTGGCGGCGTATTTGCGCAGTCGGTTTGCTTCCAGTGCGCCGCAATGGCAAGGGCTGGAACAGAAAGTCGCGCATCTGCGGGCCAATCCGGGAACCCATTAAAAGCTTCGCGGGCAAGCCCGGCTCCCACAGGTACTACGCGGTCCTTGTTGGAGCCGTGCTTGCCCGCGTTGAGGCCGGTGTAGTCAACGCTAATCCTGGCCAGATCCACTATCCGGCAACCGCATCACCCCACGCACCACCAGGTCACTGATAAACCCCAGCCAATCCTGTTGCTGGCGTTTATCCGCCAGGTCTTCGCCGAGAAACGAGCTAAGCGTGTGCTGATTGGAGTTATAGAAATAGCAGAGCGAGGCGATCATCAGATACACATGCTTGAGGTCCACATCCTCGCGAAACAGCCCTTGCGCTTGACCGGCCTTGATGATCGGCCGCAACACTCCGACCGCTTCTCCTGAAAGCCGGCGCAGCTCACTGGACTGCTGTGCATGTTTGCCTTTGTGCAGGTTCTCGATACTGAGAATGGCGACAAATTCCGGGTGTTTGACGTAGTAGTTCCAGACGAATGCCACCAGATCCTGCAGCGCTTGCAATGGTGCGCTCAGGTCCAGCTTGAGTTTGCTTTCCGCCTTATTGAACTGTTCGTAGGTGTGTTCCAGCACGCAGATGAACAGTCGTTCCTTGCTGGTGAAATAGTAATAAAGCATCCGGTCATTGGAGTCGGCCTCGCGGGAGATGCTTTCGACCCGCCCACCGGAATAGCCGTCGCGGGTGAAGACCTTGACCGCGGCCTGAAGAATCCGCGCGCGGGTCTTATCGGCTTGCTCGGCCCGAATGCCAGTCTTTTTGTTCACCTTGGGCTCTTCCTTCTGCGAGACGGAAACGGCGGGGAATATAGCACGCAGGGTGGACACCGTTCTCACGATCAATTTCCCTATATGTGGGAGTGAAATTTATATATTGAGATTTTCAGCGTCTCAGGTTTATAGTCGCCTGCATCAGCACTACGCACTCACTGCCCAAAAACAAATTTCAGGTGAAGCGATGCAGGCGCAATTGATCGCGCTCGATTGGGGGACAACCTCCCTTCGTGCTTACAAACTCGCTGCTGGCGGCCAGGTGCTCGAACAGCGTTCGCTGTCGTCGGGGATCATGCAGTTGCCCAGTGCGCCGCGGATGATCGCCGGTCAACTGTGCGCCGATGGTTTCGAACTGGCCTTCGATGATGCCTGCGGTGACTGGCTCGATGCGCAGCCCGACCTTCCAGTGATCGCCTGTGGCATGGTCGGCAGCGCCCAGGGTTGGCGTGAAGCCGCTTACTGCGACACCCCGGCGAATGTCGCCAACCTCGGCACCTCGTTGAAAGCCCTACACAGCCTGCGCGGCGTCGATGTGCACATCGTGCCCGGCGTGATTCAGCGTTCGCGGCTACCGAACGTGATGCGGGGCGAAGAGACCCAGATCCTCGGCGTGCTGCAAAGTCTGCCGTCGGGTGCTGGCGACAACCTGCTGATCGGCTTGCCCGGCAGCCATTCGAAATGGGTGGAAGTGGCCCACGGCTGCATCGTGCATTTCGACACCTTCATGACCGGCGAGCTGTTCGCCGTACTCAGCGAACACAGCATTCTGGGGCGCACCCAACAGCGCGGCGCGCACTTTGATGGCGAAGCGTTTGATCGCGGCGTGCAGGTGGCGCTGTCCACTGACGGCGAGATCGGTCCGCTTTCGACCTTGTTCAGTGCGCGCAGCCTTGGCCTGACGGGTGAGCTCAGTTCCACCGAGCAAGTCGACTATCTGTCGGGTTTGTTGATCGGCCACGAACTCGCGGCCCTTGCCAACGTACAGCGCCGTCGACGCGATAGTGCCCAACTGCCCTCGATCATCCTTATCGGCAATTCCCAACTCTGTGCCCGCTACAGCCGGGCGCTCGATACTTGCGGTTTTGCTCAGGTGAGCCTGGCCGAACACGCCACCGAACGCGGTTTATGGCACCTGGCCGAAGCGGCCGGGCTGCTTGGCTGACCGTCTGCGTTCAACTACCAAGAGGTCTGACATGCTCAAGCAAGCACTGGCGAAAAACGGTTTGATCGCGATCCTTCGCGGCCTGCGTCCGCAAGAGGCGGTGGCCATCGGCGAGGTGTTGTATCAGGCAGGTTTTCGCGTCATTGAAGTGCCGCTCAATTCCCCTGAGCCGTACGAAAGTATCCGAATCCTGCGCAGCATTTTGCCCGCCGATTGCCTGATCGGTGCCGGTACGGTGTTGACCCCGGAACAGGTCGAGCAAGTGAAGGCTGCGGGCGGGCAGGTGATCGTCATGCCTCACAGCGATCCCAAGGTCTTGCGTGCGGCCAGGGCAGCGGGGCTGTACTTGTCGCCAGGTGTCGCCACGCCGACCGAGGCCTTTGCCGCACTGGCCGAAGGCGCCGATGTCTTGAAGATGTTTCCGGCAGAGCAAATGGGCCCGGCGGTGGTCAAGGCCTGGTTGGCGGTGTTGCCGGCAGGAACGCTGCTGATTCCGGTAGGTGGGATCACTCCGGACAACATGCAGGTATTTGTCGAGGCGGGCGTCGGCGGTTTCGGTCTGGGCTCCGGGCTGTTCAAACCGGGGCTGACGCCTGACGAAGTGGCGGTCCGCGCCAAGGCTTATGTGAAGGCCTGGAACGCACTGCGCTAAGACAATCCCTGTAGGAGCCGCCGGTCGACGCTCGATTGCTCGCGATGGCATCACTGCGGTGAAACAGGCAGACCTCGCCGTCTGTATCGCGAGCAATCGAGCGTCTGATAACAAGAGAGCTGAAGATGAAAATCACCAAACTGACGACCTTTATCGTTCCACCGCGCTGGCTGTTCCTCAAAGTCGAAACCGATGAAGGCGTGACCGGCTGGGGCGAACCCGTGGTCGAAGGTCGAGCCCACACGGTCGCGGCGGCCGTTGATGAGCTGTCGGATTATTTGATTGGCAAGGACCCGCGCAATATAGAAGACATTTGGACCGTGCTCTATCGCGGCGGTTTCTACCGTGGCGGCGCAGTGCACATGAGCGCTCTGGCCGGGATCGATCAGGCGCTGTGGGACATCAAGGGCAAGGCGCTTGGGGTCTCGGTCAGCGATCTGCTGGGCGGTCAGGTTCGCGACAAGATTCGTGTGTACTCATGGATTGGCGGCGACCGTCCGGCCGACACCGCTCGGGCTGCCAGAGAAGCCGTCGACCGTGGTTTCACCGCGGTGAAAATGAACGGTACCGAAGAGCTGCAATTCGTCGACACCTTCGAGAAAGTCGATCTGGCATTGGCCAACGTCGCCGCCGTGCGTGATGCGGTGGGGCCGAATGTCGGCATCGGCGTGGACTTCCATGGCCGGGTGCACAAGCCCATGGCCAAGGTGCTGATGAAGGAACTCGATGCTTATAAATTGATGTTCATCGAAGAGCCGGTGCTCAGCGAAAACTACGAAGCGCTGAAAGAATTGGCACCGCTGACCAGCACGCCGATCGCGCTGGGCGAACGCTTGTTCTCCCGCTGGGATTTCAAGCGAGTGCTCAGCGAAGGCTACGTCGACATCATCCAGCCGGATGCCTCCCATGCCGGCGGCATCACCGAAACCCGCAAGATCGCCAACATGGCCGAAGCCTACGACGTGGCGCTGGCGCTGCATTGTCCGCTGGGGCCGATTGCCCTGGCGGCGTGCCTGCAGCTGGACGCGGTTTGCTACAACGCGTTCATTCAGGAACAGAGCCTGGGCATCCATTACAACGAAAGCAACGACCTGCTGGATTACGTCAAGGATCCGCGGGTGTTCGACTACGACAAAGGCTTTGTGAAGATCCCGAACGGTCCGGGCCTGGGCATCGAGATCAACGAGGAATACGTCATCGAACGCGTCGCCATCGGCCACCGCTGGCGCAACCCGATCTGGCGCCATGCCGATGGCAGTTTTGCCGAGTGGTGATCACTGGCTGATTCAACACCAATCAAATGTGGGAGCGGGCTTGCTCGCGATGACGTCGGCTCAGTCACCGAGATTCTTCAGGCAAACCGCATAGGCCCGATCGCGGGCAAGCCCGGCTCCCACAGAGACCGTGTCGTTCATAGCTTCATGCCCTCAATAACCATAAGAAGAGGCACTCCCCATGCAACCGGAAGTCTTTACCGGGCAGGCGTCGTTGGTGACGCCGAGCCGCAAGCGTTTTTTCATCATGGTGCTGTTGTTTATCACCGTGGTGATCAATTACCTGGACCGCAGCAACCTGTCGATTGCCGCCCCGGCGCTGACCAGTGACCTGGGCATCGATCCGATTCATGTCGGACTGATTTTCTCCGCGTTCGGCTGGACCTACGCCGCCATGCAGATCCCCGGTGGTTGGCTGGTGGATCGGGTGCCGCCGCGCATCCTCTACAGCGTTGCCTTGCTGTTGTGGTCGGTGGCCACGGTGATGCTGGGCTTCGCCGCAAGCTTCATCGCACTGTTCGTTTTGCGCATGGCTGTGGGTGCGCTGGAAGCCCCGGCCTATCCGATCAACAGCCGCGTGGTCACCATCTGGTTTCCCGAGCGTGAACGCGCGACGGCCATCGGTTTCTACACCTCCGGGCAGTTCGTCGGGCTGGCGTTTCTGACGCCGGTGCTGGCCTGGCTGCAACATCAATACGGCTGGCACATGGTGTTCGTCAGCACCGGTGTGGTGGGGATTCTCTGGGCGGTCATCTGGTACGCGGTGTATCGCGAGCCACGGGATTTCAAGGGCGTCAATCAGGCTGAAATCGACCTCATCAGCGAGGGCGGCGGGTTGGTGGATATCCAGGCCGAGACGGCCAAACGCAAAGCGCCGTTCAGCTGGACGGACCTGGGCGTCGTGTTGAGCAAACGCAAGTTGTGGGGCATCTACCTCGGCCAGTTCTGCCTCAACTCGACCCTGTGGTTTTTCCTGACCTGGTTTCCGACCTATCTGGTGAAGTACCGTGGGATGGACTTCATCAAGTCCGGTCTGCTGGCTTCGCTGCCGTTTCTTGCGGCTTTCGTTGGCGTGCTCTGCTCGGGGTTTTTCTCCGACTGGCTGATCCGTCGCGGCGCGACGGTCGGCTTTGCCCGCAAGTTGCCGATTATTGGCGGGCTGCTGATTTCCACCTCGATCATCGGTGCCAACTTTGTCGAATCGACGCCGTTGGTGATCGCGTTCCTGGCGCTGGCGTTTTTCGGCAACGGGTTGGCCTCGATCACCTGGTCGCTGGTCTCGACCTTGGCGCCGGCACGCTTGTTGGGGCTGACGGGTGGCGTGTTCAACTTCATTGGCAATCTGTCGGCGATTACCACGCCGATCGTCATCGGCTTTCTCGCCAGCGGCGACTCCTTCGCCCCGGCGATCACCTACATTGCCGTGCTGGCGCTGGCTGGTGCGTTGTCTTATGTGTTGCTGGTGGGCAAAGTGGAGCGGATCGAACTCTAGTAAGCGCCAGAACGGGCGACCATAATGCCGCCCGTTCTCTCGCTCATTATTGAAGGCCGGACATGCAGGAAGACGCCCCAAAAAACGCCAAGGGCGCCGCGCCGACGGGCACCCAAACGCTGCTTCGTGGCCTGGGTGTGGTTCAGGCCGTGGCCAGTGGCGCTCGCGACCTCAAGGAAATTGCCCGGCTGATCGGTACCACCCGCAGCACCACCCATAGGCTGGCCAGTTGTCTGGTGGATGAGCGCTATTTGCGGGTGGTGCCGCAAATCGGTTATCTGCTCGGGCCGAAGCTGATCGAGCTGGGTTTCCAGGCCCGTGAAGAGCTGCCATTGGTGAGGTTGGCCGGGCCGTATCTGGATGAGTTGTCGGCGTTGACCGGCGATACCATTCACCTGGCAATTCGTGAAGACGATGACGTGCTGTACCTGCACAAAAATCCTGGGCGTAATGGTCCGGAAATGCGTTCGCGGGTTGGTCATCGCATGCCGTTGGCGCGCACCGGGATCGGCAAGGCGCTGATGCTCGATTGCTCGCAGGAGGAGTGGCAGCGTCTGTACGAGATCAGCTTGCCGGTGGGCGGAAAGAATCTGTTGTGGCCGCAGCACCCGGAGCAATCCTGGGAGCAATTTCAGCAGCGCATGCTGGAGTACGTGGCCGGCGGTTACGCGTTTGATCTGGAAGACAACGAACCGTCGATCCGCTGTGTCGCGGCGCCAGTACGCGATGCCAGCCGGCGAATCGTCGCCGGGATCAGCATCGCCAGTACCGTGCCCTATATGCCGCTGGAGAAAATGGCCGAGCTGATCCCGTTGATCAAACAGGTCGCAGCAAGGCTTTCGGCGGAGCTAGGGGCTAAGGCATAAGCAGGGCAGTTTGCCGCAGGTCGCGCATCGGGTGGGGTATCAGAGTACGTCGCAATTCAGCCGCGAATATAAACGCTACTTCGAGCGCAGCCCAGGGGATGAGCGGGTGGCTTGATAGCAGCCGTGCGGGCAAGTCTGTGTCACTCCGACACGCAACGCGTCTTGCCAGATACACGAAAAAAAAGGATGACCGAAGTCATCCTTTTTTTGTGCGTGTCGATCAGGCTTTGCGCACCCGCAAGCTGCGCCACAACGCAGCAACCATCAACACACTCACCAGCGCCCAACCCCAGGCCTGTTGATTTTCCAGTCCTTCGCGGTACAGCTGCGGGGCGATGCCTGCGCCGATGATAAAGGTCAGCAAGGCAACTTCCCGACGCGGCACGTTGACCGGGCGGCACAGGTAGACCAGCGCTGGCAGCAGCAAGGCTGCGCTCGGGAAGCTGCGGTAGCGTGGGTCGAACACCAATTCGAGCATCATTACCGCGGCAGCGAAACCTGCGGCCGCCAGCAGCCAGCCAGCGCGCTGCTCCAGCCAGTTGAAGGCACGCTCACGCCAGGCGGTTTTGCTGCTCAGGGCCAGTGCCGCATGGGCCAGCATCAACAGATTCAATCCGACCAGCAACCCGGCCCAGAGCCATTCACCGGCAAAGCGGCTGGTGACCCGCACCAGTTCACCCCAGGTGCCGATGGAGCAAGCGCCGAATGCACCGAGCAGCGGCAGGATCAGAGCCGCGCGAGTGCTGCGCACGCGACCACCAAGGATCAGCGTGCCGAGGAAGATCAGGCCACCGATGCCCAGCCACTGTGGCCAGAAAGGCAGGTTCGACACTGGCCCGGCCAACACGCCCTTGTCCTGACGATCTGCATCGAACAGTCCCCAGTAACCGCCAACGGCGCCTTCGCTGGCGCGTTTCCAGGGCTGGTCGAAGGCTTCGATCAGGTTGTAGCGCCAGCCATTGTGTTCGGCCAGGGCGACGAACCCACGAATGAATTTGGCTTCGTTGACCCGGCTTGGCAGGGCGGTTTCGCGTTGGCGGCCTTCGCTTGGCCAGCCGGTTTCGCCAATCATTACGTCTTTGGGCGCGAAGCGGTTGCCGAACACCTGACGGACTTGCGCGACGTGATTGAGGGCGGCGTCGATGTTGGACGGCTCATCTTCCCAATACGGCAGCAAATGGATGGTCAGGAAGTCCACTGCCGGGGCGATTTCCGGGTGCTTGAGCCAGAACTCCCAGACATCGGCGTAGGTCACTGGCTGTTTGACGTGGCTTTTCACCTGAAGAATCAGCTTGGCCAACTGGGCGCCCGTGACTTCCTTGCGCAGCAGGGTTTCGTTACCTACGATCACCGAGGTCACGACATCCGCGTTGGCGTTGGCCGAGGCGATCAGCAAGTCGACTTCCTTGGCAGTGTCAACCGGGTTGCTGTTGACCCAAGCGCCGATCATCAGCTTCAAGCCATGCTTGCGCGCCAGGTCGGGGAGCGCTTCGAGGCCGGTCATGGAGTAGGTGCGAATGCATTCGAAGCGGGTCGCCAACAGCGCGAGATCAGCATCCATGCGCTCGGGGCGCAGCTTGAACGGCTGGTCGAACGGTGATTGATCTTTATCAAACGGGGTGTAGGAGGCGCATTGCAGCTTGTGCGTGGCGCTGGCGACATCCGGCAGCAGCATCGGTTGGCCGAGGCCATACCAAAAGCCGCAAAGGGCAAACAGGCCAAGTAGACAGGCGAACAGGTACGGTAAGAAAGGAAAGCGGGCAGTCGCGGGCATGGTCAGGCCGTCTGGGAGCAAAGCCGCGCATCTTACCTGCATTTGCCGCGTGCTTGGTGGGTCGCATAATTTTGACATGCAAAGTTCGGGCGGAATCTGGCTAGGTATTTTACGTTGTCGAGGTTACTGGCGTTCTGATGTCGTTTCTCGATGCCTTGAGGTCGCTGACAGAGCAGGTCGCTGTTGTCGTCAGGTTGATTATCGAGGCGTCAGCACTCCACTGATGTTCGAACGAGTTAGGTTGTGAGCGTGAAGGGGGCGCTGTGCACCATAACAATAAGTTGACGCCGCTCGGCATCCGTCGGGCGCAGCACTTTCGGGGAAGTAACGATGAAGATGCGACAACTCTTGGGCGCAGGTGCCGCTTTGGTGCTGGCGATCAGTTCTACTGTGGCCAGTGCCGAAGGCAAGGCAGTGACTATCGGTTATGTCGACGGCTGGTCGGACAGCGTCGCCACGACCAACGTGGCGGCT
This sequence comes from Pseudomonas sp. H11T01, assembly GCF_048515765.1. NCBI lineage: Bacteria > Pseudomonadati > Pseudomonadota > Gammaproteobacteria > Pseudomonadales > Pseudomonadaceae > Pseudomonas > Pseudomonas sp. H11T01. The sequence continues at coordinate 140,081 of NZ_JBLYED010000018.1, forward strand.
GAAGTGATCAAGCAGAAGCTCGGTTATGACGTGAAGCTGCAAGCCGTTGCGACCGGGATCATGTGGCAGGGCGTTGCAACTGGCAAACTCGATGCAATGCTCTCGGCCTGGCTGCCGGTGACTCACGGCGAGTATTGGGCCAAGAACAAAGACAAGGTTGTCGACTACGGTCCTAACTTCAAGGACGCGAAAATCGGTCTGATCGTGCCGGAGTACGTCAAGGCGAAGTCCATCGCCGACCTTAAAGATGACACTACCTTCAAGAACAAGATCGTCGGCATTGATGCCGGCTCAGGCGTAATGCTCAAGACCGATCAGGCGATCAAGGATTACGGCCTCGATTACAAACTGCAAGCCAGTTCCGGTGCGGCGATGATTGCCGAACTGACCCGTGCTGAAGAGAAGAACGAGTCCATTGCTGTCACCGGTTGGGTGCCGCACTGGATGTTCGCCAAATGGAAGCTGCGCTTCCTCGACGACCCTAAAAGCGTTTACGGCGCGGCCGAAACCGTTAACAGCATCGGTAGCAAAGGTCTGGAGAAGAAGGCTCCAGAAGTCGCTGCCTTCCTGAAAAAATTCCAGTGGGGCTCCAAAGACGAGATTGGCGAAGTCATGTTGGCGATTCAGGACGGTGCCAAGCCTGAAGCCGCTGCCAAGGATTGGGTAGCCAAACACCCGGAACGTGTTGCCGAGTGGACCGCTAAATAACATCACCAAGCGTTTAAATTGCAACTATCAAGACCGTCTGGCGTTCGCGCCAGGCGGTCTTTTGTTTTTCCGGGGTGAATAATTGGCGACAGCGCTAGTGTCGTTCTAATACTAAGGTCGTCTGGAACCAGTTCCGCAGCCGCATAGAGTGGAATACGTTGCAATTCAATCTGTGCTGCGAGGACAAAAACAATGAACGACAGCATTTACCTCTCGATTCAAAACAGCCCGCGTTTCAAGGAGCTGGTCAGCAAAAGAGAGCGGTTCGCCTGGATTCTCTCGGCGATCATGCTCGGGCTTTACTCGGGCTTCATCCTTTTGATTGCTTATGGACCGCATGTACTGGGGGCGAAAATCAGCCCTGCGTCATCGATTACCTGGGGAATACCCATTGGTGTAGGGCTGATTCTTTCTGCCTTTGTCCTGACTGCAATCTACGTTCGACGCGCCAATGGCGAATTCGACGACCTGAACAATGCGATTCTCAAGGAGGCTCAGCAATGATCCGGCGTCTATTTGCGGCACTCGGTGTTGCGGCCTTCGCTCCGGCAGTCTGGGCGTCTGAAGCCCTGACCGGCGCGGTGCAGAAACAACCGCTTAACGTCTCGGCGATTCTGATGTTCGTCGTTTTCGTGGGGGCAACCCTGTGCATTACCTACTGGGCTTCCAAACGCAACAAGTCAGCGGCCGACTACTACGCCGCGGGTGGCAAGATCACCGGTTTCCAGAACGGTCTGGCGATTGCCGGTGACTATATGTCGGCGGCGTCCTTCCTGGGGATCTCCGCGCTGGTGTACACCTCAGGCTACGACGGTCTGATCTATTCGATCGGCTTCCTGGTGGGCTGGCCGGTCATTCTGTTCCTGATCGCCGAGCGCTTGCGTAACCTGGGTAAATACACCTTTGCCGACGTGGCGTCGTATCGCCTCGGGCAAACCCAGATCCGCTCGCTCTCAGCTTGTGGTTCGCTGGTGGTCGTGGCGTTCTACCTGATCGCACAAATGGTCGGTGCCGGTAAGCTGATTCAACTGCTGTTCGGCCTGGATTACCACGTTGCGGTGATCATGGTCGGTATCCTGATGTGCATGTATGTGCTGTTCGGCGGCATGCTGGCGACCACCTGGGTGCAAATCATCAAGGCCGTATTGCTGCTCTCCGGCGCTACCTTCATGGCCATCATGGTAATGAAGCACGTTAACTTCGACTTCAATGCACTGTTTGCCGAAGCGATCAAGGTTCACCCTAAAGGTGAAGCGATCATGAGTCCCGGCGGCCTGGTGAAGGATCCGGTCTCAGCATTCTCCCTTGGTCTGGCGCTGATGTTCGGTACTGCCGGTCTGCCGCACATTCTGATGCGCTTCTTCACCGTGAGTGACGCTAAAGAAGCCCGCAAAAGCGTGCTGTATGCCACGGGTTTCATCGGTTACTTCTACATCCTGACCTTCATCATCGGCTTCGGCGCGATCCTGCTGGTCAGCACCAACCCTGCCTTCAAAGACGCTGCCGGCGCTCTGCTGGGCGGTAACAACATGGCGGCAGTGCACCTGGCTGACGCGGTGGGTGGCAGCCTGTTCCTCGGTTTCATCTCGGCAGTGGCCTTCGCCACCATCCTGGCGGTAGTTGCCGGTCTGACTCTGGCCGGTGCTTCGGCGGTGTCTCACGACTTGTATGCCAGCGTGATCAAGAAGGGTAAAGCCAACGACAAGGATGAGATTCGGGTTTCGAAAATCACCACCATTGCTCTGGCTGTACTGGCGATCGTTCTGGGTATCCTGTTCGAAAGTCAGAACATCGCATTCATGGTCGGCCTGGCGTTCTCCATCGCGGCGAGCTGTAACTTCCCGGTGCTGCTGCTTTCCATGTACTGGAAGAAGCTGACTACCCGCGGCGCGATGATCGGTGGCTGGCTGGGACTGGTCAGTGCCGTTGGCCTGATGGTCCTTGGTCCAACCATTTGGGTGCAGATCATGGGGCATGAGAAAGCCATCTTCCCGTATGAGTACCCAGCTCTGTTCTCGATGGCCATTGCCTTCGTCGGGATCTGGTTCTTCTCCATCACCGACAAGTCGGCCGCGGCTGACAAAGAGCGGGCGCTGTTCTTCCCGCAATTCGTTCGCTCGCAGACTGGGTTGGGGGCGAGTGGGGCGGTGGCGCACTAAGGCTGACGCGGCTGCTATATATAAGTTGCGCTAAATAGAAATGCCCCGGTCTCTCGATCGGGGCATTTTTGTTTGTGTGTACGCAAATCCCCCTGTGGGAGCGAGCTTGCTCGCGAAGGCGGCCTGACAGCCGGCCTGGCTCTTGAGGGTGTACATATCCGTTTCTGCGGTAACGGCCGCTTAGGGTTTCGCCCTTACGGCGAGGCCCTTTTGTCAAACGCGGTACGTGTCAAGGTACCTGTCGCCTTAGTACTGCTGCGGCTAACCCAGAACGCCCTTAACTTCAGGGCGCTCTGGGTTCAAATACACCGCATCTGCCAACTTCCAGTTGCGTGTCCTGGTACTCC
>NZ_JBLYED010000019.1:0-132779 GCF_048515765.1 Pseudomonas sp. H11T01
GACTCGGGCTGGTCTCAATACTGGACACGATAACCCGGCTTAGCCGCTTAACCTGAACCGCCGTATACGGAACCGTATGTACGGTGGTGTGAGAGGACGGCGGATGTAAATCCGCCTCCTACTCGATTATCAGAGACTCAAACGCATCGACAGATCCACTGCCTTCACATCCTTGGTCATCGCACCGATAGAGATGTAGTCCACGCCGGTTTGGGCGATTGGGCGCAAGGTGCTGTCGTTGATCCCGCCACTTGCCTCGAGTTTGGCCTTGCCAGCGTTAAGGCGCACAGCTTCGCGCATGTCGTCGTGGCTGAGTTCGTCGAGCATGATGATGTCGGCGCCGGCAGCGAGCGCTTGTTTCAACTCCTCAAGACTTTCCACCTCTACCTCCACCGGTTTGCCCGGGGCGATTTTGTGCGCCGCGGTGATTGCCTGAGCGATGCCACCGCAGGCAGCAATATGGTTTTCCTTGATCAGGAAGGCGTCATACAGGCCGATGCGATGATTGTGGCAGCCACCGCAGGTGACGGCGTACTTCTGCGCCAGACGCAGGCCAGGCAACGTTTTACGCGTATCCAGCAGTTTTACTTGAGTGTCCGCGACCTGGTCGGCGTAATGCTGCGCACGGGTGGCGATCCCAGACAGCAATTGCAGGAAATTCAGTGCGCAGCGCTCTCCGCTAAGCAGCGAGCGAGCAGGGCCTTCAAGGTGGAACAACGCTTGATTGGGGCTGACTCGCTCGCCGTCACGCACTTGCCAGTGCACCGCAACTCGCGGGTCCAGTTGCCGGAATACTGAGTCAACCCAAGCGGTGCCGCTGATGACGGCCGCGTCGCGAGTGATGATGGTGGCTTTGGCCAGGCGTTCAGCCGGGATTAGTTGTGCGGTGATGTCGCCGCTACCGATGTCTTCAAGCAACGCACGGCGCACGTTGGCTTCGATTTCAGCGGTCAGGTCGGCGAGGCGTAAATTCGGCATAACGGGCTCCACAAACAAAGTGGCCCGATTATAGGGCCATGCTGCGAGCTAACCCAAGGCGGCAAACACCTTCGCGTTGCTCTGAAACATGCATTTGGTCGTTTCAGCTGAGCCGTCAGGCTCGGGCAAAGGTCCGAGTTTGAGAGGCTATTTCAAAATGAAGTTCAGGGTCTGCTAGCACAAGTGACATCTTTTGCAAGATAATCTGCCTTGTAATTGACGTCATAGATTTGACGTTGTTTTTCGATCTATGACGTGCAGTGCGGTGCATAGGCACTCGCTCAAAGATCGGCTGTGGGGCTGTTCGTAAACTCGATGACACCTTGTTGTTCGACCGAGCGCTTGCGTCGGTGCTTGGTAACTTACGTCAACTCAATCGTGGCAAGTGATCGCAACCTGAGTGCGGATCACGGCATACTGGGTCATCACAGTCGTTGTTGAAGGAACCTGTATGCAGTTGGACCCGGCTAGCGGTTGGTGTAAAGGCGTTCGTCATTGCCCATCGCCCAACTTCAATGCGCGCCCCACGGACGAAATTTCCCTGCTGGTAATCCACAACATCAGCCTGCCGCCGGCGCAGTTCGCGACGGGCAAAGTGCAGGAGTTTTTTCAAAATCGTCTGGACGTCACGGAGCATCCCTATTTTGCAGGGATAGCCGACCTGCGTGTGTCTGCTCATTTTTTGATCGAGCGTGACGGCGCGATCACTCAGTTTGTCTCCTGTCTTGAGCGTGCCTGGCACGCGGGAGTCTCACGCTTCGATGGGCGGGAAGGCTGTAATGATTTTTCCTTGGGCATCGAATTGGAAGGCACTGACGATCTGCCGTTCACCGATGCTCAATATCAGGCGTTGATTGCCTTGACCCGGCAATTGCAGGAGGCCTTCACGGCGATCACTGTGCAACGCATCTGTGGCCATAGCGATATTGCACCCGGGCGCAAGACTGATCCGGGGCCGGAGTTCGACTGGGCACGCTTTCGCGGGGCCTTGGAAAAAGGGGAAGGACAATGAGTTTTCTGGTGTTACTGCTGGCGGTCTGGATCGAGAAGTTCTCGGCCTTGCGTCACCGGGTCCAACGCGACAGCGGATGGTTGCGCGAGTTGGCCAAACTCGAGGCCAGTCCACGATTTTCGAACCGGCCTTGGCTTGTGCTGACGCTGCTGGTTCTGCTGCCCGTCGCAGTGCTGGGGTTGCTGCTGGTGGTGCTGGAACCGGTGGCCTACGGTTTGTTGGCGTTGCCTGTCCATCTGTTGGTGGTGATTTACAGCCTGGGACGCGGTGACTTGTTGGCCGGTCTGGGGCCGTTTCGCGATGCCTGGCGCCGTGAAGACCTGCAGGCCGCCGCTCACGTTGCCAAGCGTGACCTGGATATCTGCGCCGATAGCGGTGAGCAGTTGCTCGAACGGGTTCAAGGACACTTGCTGTGGGAGGCCTATCAGAGCTTTTTTGCGGTGATTTTCTGGTACTTCCTTCTGGGTCCGGTCGCTGCGTTGAGCTATCGCTTGCTGGCGTTGGCGGCTGAACACAGCAAAAACCCGGCGCTGGTCGAGCGCGCCGCGCAACTGCGTCATGCCTTCGATTGGTTACCCGTGCGGTTGTTGGCGGCAAGCTTTGCGTTGGTCGGCAACTTTGTAGCAGTCAGCCGTGTGATGTTGCATGAGTTGCTCAACTGGAACATCGGCGCTGCGCAATTGGTGGAAAAAGTCGGCCTGGTGGCCAGTGAGATCCCTGCACCGATGGTCGGCGCTGATGGCATTACCAGTCTGGACCGGTTGTGGGACCTGCTGCTCCGTGCTGCGGTGCTCTGGTATGCGGGTTTTGCGCTGTGGACGGTGTTGCCATAGTCAATTGAGTTCAGTGTGCAGCCTGAAAAGATCGCCGCCGTAGGCTGCGATCTTTTTGCGGTTAACTTTAAGTTACAAAACCTCCCTTTGATTTGAGCTATACAGGCGTAGCGCCGAATAGTGGCTATCTGCTTTCTTCGCGTGCCTGCCAATAAAAATAAAAGAAAAGGGAGACTTCCAGTGAAGAGCTTGCTCTATCCCGCCGTCGCACTGATGAATCGCCTGAGCTTCGGGATGAAGTTCAGCCTGATCAGTGTTCTGTTTTTCCTGCCGATGCTGGTGACCAATTTCTATCTGGTCCGCGACTCCTATCGCGAATTCCAGGGCACTCAGGTCGAATTGCAAAGCCTTGACCTGTTGGGCAGCAGTCTGACGCTTCGGCGTGATCTGGAAACCCTGAATAACCTGGTGCAGATTAACGTCAGCCTTGGCCAATCCGGCAAAGCGGGGGATGTCGAGCCGAGGATCAGCGCCCTCGAACAGAGCGTCCTGGAGCGCATGCAAGGGCTGGCGGCTGTGATTATCGACCCTGAGCAGGTCAGCGTTTTCGATGGCAAGCGCGATGAAATGATTGCGGCCTTCAAGGCTCAGCAAGCCGAAAAGTCTGTGCAAAGCAAAAGTGCGTTGATCGGCAAGTTACTCGGCAGTGCGCAAATTTTCAGCCAGATCGTCGCCAGCCAGTCCGGCTTGAGTCGAGACAATCAAAGTGACATGCGCCAGTTGAGTGAGCTGATCACCAGTGTCACCCCGCGCGTTACGCAAATTCTGGGCGAAGGCCGGGCCATTGGCAGCTATTCGTTGGGGCTCGGTTTCCTCAATTCGACCTCGAGCACTCGCTTCGATGAGCTGTTACAGCAGATTGAAAAGCTCCAGGCCGAGTACGGCTTGAAGTTGCAGGATGCATTGGGCTCGAGCAAAGCGGCTCACGACGCTCTGGATCCATTGGCCAGTGCCAGTAGAAGCACGCTCAAACAGGCCAGCGAACTGTTCGAAGAACAGGTGGTGATGGCCGATACCCTGGATGCGCCCTGGCAAGCTTTTTACGATCAGGTCAGCGGTTTGATGGCGCAAACCTACCAACTGAATGAGGCCACGTTGACGTTTCTAGGCGTGCAATTGCAGCAACGTCTGGAGCAGAACCGCACGCACATGGTGTTGTTGGTGATGGCGCTGGCGGCGGTGTTCTTGTTGATCGTTTACCTCTACGGCGGTTTCTACGCGTCGACCCGAACCACCCTCAAACGCCTGGGTGAGGTGATGGACAAGGTAGCTGCGGGGGACATGACCGTCTCTTTCACGGCTCAAAGTCGTGACGAGTTGGGTGAGTTGGGCAATGTGTTCAATGGCACCGTGGCGAAGATCCATGACCTTATTGAACTGGTGGGCAAGACTGTCACTGAAGTTGAGCGTCAGGCAGGTCAGGTGGAGTCGGTATCGGCTCAGAGCAATCAGGCGGTGGCCAGTCAGCGAAGCCAGATCGAGCAAGTTGCCACCGCGATGAATCAGATGTCGGCGACTGCCCAGGAAGTGGCCCGTAGCGCGGCAGCGGCGGTCAGTAGCGCTCACAGCGTTAACGACGAAACGGTCAGCGGCCGTGGTCTGGTGGCGTCGCAACAGGGCAGCATCGCCCAGTTGGCCGGCGAGATTGACCAGTCAGTGTTGGTGATCAATCAATTGGCCAGTGACAGCCAGTCCATCAGCCGCGTTCTCGACGTGATCAAAAGCATCGCCGAGCAAACCAACCTGTTGGCGCTCAACGCCGCCATCGAGGCGGCGCGTGCCGGTGAGCAGGGACGCGGTTTTGCGGTGGTGGCCGATGAGGTCCGCACCTTGGCCAAGCGAACTCAGCAATCGACTGAAGAAATCGAGCAGATGATTGCCAAGCTGCACAGCGGTGTTGGCGCGGCGGTGAAAGCCATGGGCGTCAGCCACCAGATGGCCAGTGGTACGGTCAGCCAATCAGAAAAGGTTCAGCAGGCGCTGGAAAACATCCTCGGCGCGGTGGGGATGATCGTCGATCAGAACCAGCAAATCGCTGCGGCAGTCGAGCAGCAAACCGCGGTGGCCCACGATATCGATCAGAATATCGTCGAGATCAATCGCGCGGGTGAGCGTACTGCCGAAGGCGCGCACCAGACCGAAGATGCCAGTCGTCAGTTGTCGGCGCAGGTGGTACAGCTGAAGCAGTTGATCAGCGCGTTCCGGGTTTGACAGGGAAAGGCCCACGTTCAGTGGGTTTTTTCTGAGCAGCAGAAGGCAGCTTTTGTAAATATAATCTGTCGGGCTTTTTCTCTTTTCCAGTGAGACATTTCCTGTTTTCCTCCTCGGCCTGATTTTTCCTCTGCAATGGGGGAAGATTCGCACCTCTTGACCCGCCGGCTATGCCCGCCGTACCCCTGAGGGAACCAGGTTATGACTTCTGCAATCATCGGAATCAAAGGGCAATGCGCCCATTGCCAGATCACACTGGCGCTCAAACCGTGGCAACTGAATGCCATCGCGATCAATGAAGCCTTCGCTTGTGCGCACTGCCAGAAAGCCTTGCAGCTCCGTTGCCCGAAACAGCTCAAACGCCTCAAGTCGCTGGATTCGCTGACCATGCTGCGAGCGAGCATGATCCTGTTGGTCTCAACGACCTTATTGGTGGCGTTGGTGATGGAATGGGTGGGGGTGATCAGTGTGGTGGAACAGCTCAACTTTTCGCTGATCGCCGTCTTTCTCTACTTCATCATCCTGGGCTTCGCCCGGCACAGGCAGCGCATGACGTTGATCCTGCAAGCGGCCAAGGCTCATGCCGACTGATTACCAGTTGAACAACTCACAGGCGTTGGCGGTGCTGGCAGTGGCCAGTTGCTGGGGGCTGACCGCCATGATGTCGGCCAGTGCAGCACAAATCGCCGGCAGATGTTGCGGGCTGTTGCGTTGACCGGGATACATGGCGGGCGCCATATCCGGCGAGTCGGTTTCCAGCACTACGGCATCCAGTGGTAACTCTTTCAGCACTTTGTGCATGCGCAGCGCCTGAGGCCAGGTCGCGGCGCCACCCAGCCCAAGTTTGAAACCGAGTTTGATGTATTCGCGGGCCTCTTCCTGACTGCCGGCGAAGGCGTGGATGATGCCGCTGCGTTTGAGCCGAAAACGCTTCAGTGTGGCGATCACGGCTGCATGGCTGCGACGGACATGCAGCAGCGCCGGTAACTGAAAGTCCGCTGCCAGTTTCAATTGTGCTTCAAACAGCGTTTGTTGGCGCTCGCGGTCGAGCTGTTCGAGAAAATAATCCAGCCCGAACTCGCCTACTGCGCACAGCTGTGGATGACCGGCCAGACGCGTCAGCCAGTCGCCCAGTTCAGTCAAGTCCGCCGGGCGATGCTCATCGAGGTAGACCGGATGCAGGCCGAACGCGGCATGCAGGTCCGGGTCGCTTTGCACCAGATCCCATACCCGCTGCCAGTTACGCTGATAAACCCCCAACACCACCATTCGCCGCACCCCGAGGGCGCGGCTGTCAGCCAACAGCGCCTCGCGATCGTCGTCGAAATCCGGAAAATCCAGATGAGTGTGGCTGTCGATCAGCTCCACGTTCACGCCTCGTGAATGCGCTGCTTGAAGGTCCGCGCGATGGCCTGTACGCCCGGTTGGTAATGCTGTTCTTCAATGGCCGCCAGGGCCAGCTGCAGGGCTTTGTCAGCGATCAGTTGATGCTGCTGGGCCATGGCGTTCACCGGCAGCGGCAGGAAGTCCAGCAACTGTGTGTCACCGAACGTACCGAGGCGCAGCGGTCGGGATTTGAGCGGGAAGTCATGCAGGGCATCGAACACGCCCTGAAGCAGCACGTAGGAGGTGGTAACCAGCGCATCCGGCAAGTGGCCGAGACGTTGGAGTAACTCTTCCATCAATTGCCGTCCGCAGTCGCGGCTGAAGGCTTCGCCCTGTTCGATCAGAATCTGGCCTTCAAACCCGGACAAAGCCTGTTTGAAGCCTGCAGCACGCTCCTGGCTGATGCTCAGCTCGGGCCGTGCACCGATCAGCGCAATCTGCCGAGGCACGGGCTGCAGCAGGCTGCGGGTGAGTTGCAGGCTGGCTTCTCGATCATCGCTGATCACCGAGCAGAAATGCTCAGGCTCCATGACCCGGTCGATGGCGATGATCGGCAAGCCCTTGGCCTGTAGCTGACGATAGCTGTCATCATCGGGCGGCAGGCAGCTGGCGACGAACAGCGCATCGCAACGCCGGGCGCGGAAGAGCTGCAGCAATTGCCGCTCGCTGTCCGGCGCATCGTCGGAGCTGGCGATCAACAATTGATAGCCGCGAGCGCGAGCGCCTTGTTCAAGTAGTTTGGCTATCCGCGCGTAACTGGGGTTTTCCAGGTCCGGCAGGATGAAACCCAGTGTGCGGGTGTGCCGGCTGCGTAGCCCGGCCGCTTGTGGGTTAGGCGTGAAGCCATGCTGTTCGACCACCGCCTGCACACGCTCGACGGTGCTGCGGCTGATCCGTTGTTGTTCGGCCTTGCCGTTGATGACATAGCTGGCGGTGGTAACAGACACACCGGCCAGTTGGGCGATATCACTGAGTTTCAACCCGGGATTTCCTTGTTGTTTTGGAGCTTGCCCCGACATTTTGTCCAATCGTAACCGATATGGGGAGAGGACCCTTGTCGTAACTGCAATCGACGGGTAGGGCTTCAAGGATGAGCGATTATCGAGTAACGTGCCAAACATTCTAGATTAAACGTTTCAGCAAGCGTATTTTCAGGGGTATAAAGGAACTGGGCCGGTTCTGCCGAGAAGCCGCCCGAGGCTGTTCTGACAATAAGCCTAAGCTGATTCATTCAAAACAATACCTAGCGCAAAATTGCGCTAAATAGGAGAAAGCATGCTCGAGCTCACCATAGAGCAGATATCCATGGGCCAGTCGGCTGTGGATAAGTCCGCGGCACTGCACCTGCTCGCCGAAAATCTTGTCGCTGATGGCCTGGTCGAAGAGGGTTACCTCAGTGGCTTGCAGGCGCGAGAGTCCCAGGGCTCGACCTTTCTCGGTCAAGGTATTGCGATTCCCCACGGTACTCCCGAAACCCGCGATAAGGTATTCGCCACCGGCGTGCGTCTGCTGCAGTTTCCCGAAGGGGTGGACTGGGGCGATGGTCAGATCGTCTATCTGGCGATCGGCATTGCCGCCAAATCCGATGAACACCTGCGCTTGCTGCAATTACTCACCCGCGCCCTCGGTGAAACCGATCTGGGCCAGGCCCTGCGCCGCGCCAGCTCCGCCGAAGCCTTGCTGAAGCTGCTGCAAGGCGCGCCGCAAGAGTTGGCGCTGGATGCGCAGATGATCGGGTTGGGCGTGTCCGCCGACGATTTTGAAGAATTGGTTTGGCGTGGCGCGCGGTTGCTGCGTCAGGCCGACTGCGTCAGCAATGGGTTTTCTGCGGTATTGCAGCAGGTTGATGCACTGCCGCTGGGCGATGGTCTGTGGTGGTTGCACAGCGAACAGACGGTCAAGCGTCCGGGTCTGGCGTTCGTTACACCGGACAAGCCGATCCGCTACCTGGGCCAACCGCTGAGCGGTCTGTTCTGTCTGGCCAGTCTGGGCGAGGCTCATCAAGCCTTGCTCGAACGCCTCTGCGCTTTGCTGATTGAAGGTCGCGGCCATGAACTGGGTCGCGCCACCAGCAGTCGTGCGGTGCTGGAAGTGCTGGGCGGTGAACTGCCGGCCGACTGGCCTAGTGCCCGGATCGCACTGGCCAACGCCCACGGCTTGCATGCGCGGCCGGCGAAGATTCTGGCGCAACTGGCGAAAAGTTTTGAAGGCGAAATTCGCGTGCGAATCGTCGATGGTCAGGACAGTGCGGTGTCGGTGAAGAGCCTGAGCAAGCTGCTCAGCCTGGGTGCCCGTCGCGGCCAGGTTCTGGAGCTCATCGCTGAACCGAGCATCGCTGCTGACGCCTTGCCAGCCTTGCTGGCGGCCATTGAAGAGGGGCTTGGCGAAGAGGTCGAGCCGTTGCCGGCGGTCAGTGCACCCCGTGAAGTCATTGCTGAAGTCGCACAGGTGCTGGTGGCTCCAGCTTCGGGAAGCCTGATTCAGGCGATTGCCGCATCGCCCGGGATTGCCATTGGCCCGGCCCACATTCATGTGCTGCAGCCGATCGATTACCCGCTGCGTGGTGAGTCCGCTGCCATCGAGCGCGAGCGTCTGAAACAGGCGCTGACTGATGTTCGTGGCGACATCGAAGGGCTGATCCAGCGCAGCAAGGCCAAGGCGATCCGCGAGATTTTCATCACCCACCAGGAAATGCTCGACGACCCGGAGCTGACCGACGAAGTCGACACCCGTCTCAAGCAAGGCGAAAGCGCCGAGGCTGCATGGATGGCGGTGGTCGAGGCCGCGGCCAAACAACAGGAATCGCTGCATGACGCCTTGCTGGCTGAGCGTGCGGCGGATTTGCGGGATGTCGGTCGTCGTGTGTTGGCGCAGCTGTGTGGTGTCGAAACCCCGGCGGAACCTGAGCAACCGTACATTCTGGTGATGGATGAGGTCGGCCCCTCGGACGTGGCGCGTCTCGATCCCGCGCGGGTTGCAGGCATTCTGACCGCTCGGGGTGGTGCCACCGCCCACAGCGCGATTGTCGCCCGGGCCTTGGGCATTCCGGCGCTGGTCGGTGCTGGCGCTGCGGTATTGCTGCTGGCGCCGGGCACGCCGCTGTTGCTTGACGGTCAGCGCGGTCGCCTGCATGTGGACGCCGATACGGCGACTTTGCAGCGCGCCATCGAAGAGCGCGACACCCGCGAACAACGTCTGCAAGCCGCAGCAGCCCAACGTCACGAACCGGCGCTGACCACCGATGGCCACGCCGTCGAAGTGTTCGCCAATATTGGCGAAAGCGCAGGTGTTGTCAGCGCAGTGGAGCAGGGCGCCGAAGGCATTGGTCTGTTGCGTACCGAACTGATTTTCATGGCCCACACGCAAGCGCCGGATGAGGCGACCCAGGAAACTGAATACCGTCGCGTGCTCGATGGTTTGGCCGGCCGGCCATTGGTGGTGCGCACGCTGGATGTCGGCGGCGACAAACCATTGCCTTACTGGCCGATCGCCAAGGAAGAAAACCCCTTCCTCGGTGTTCGCGGCATTCGTCTGACGCTGCAACGTCCACACATCATGGAAGCCCAGTTACGTGCCTTGTTGCGCGCCGCCGACAACCGGCCGTTGCGGATCATGTTCCCGATGGTCGGCAGCGTCGATGAGTGGCGTCAGGCCCGGGACATGACCGAACGCCTGCGTCTGGAAATTCCGGTGGCCGATCTGCAACTGGGGATCATGATCGAAGTACCGTCGGCAGCGCTGCTCGCTCCGGTACTGGCCAAGGAAGTCGACTTCTTCAGCGTCGGCACCAACGACCTGACTCAATACACCCTGGCCATCGATCGCGGTCATCCGACCTTGTCGGCTCAAGCCGATGGCTTGCATCCAGCGGTCTTGCAACTGATCGACATCACCGTGCGTGCGGCCCATGCCCATGGCAAATGGGTCGGCGTTTGCGGCGAGCTGGCGGCTGATCCGTTGGCTGTGCCGGTGCTGGTTGGCCTTGGCGTGGATGAGTTGAGTGTGTCGGCGCGCAGCATTCCCGAGGTCAAGGCGCGGGTTCGCGAGCTCAGCTTGAACCAGACTAAAATTCTTGCTCAGCAGGCCTTGGCCGTGGGCAGCGCCAATGAAGTGCGCGCATTAGTGGAGGCGTTGTAATGGCGAGGATTCTTACCCTGACCCTGAACCCGGCGCTGGACCTCACCGTCCAGTTGACGCGCCTGGAACCAGGTCAGGTCAACCGCAGCGACGCGATGCACACCCATGCCGCTGGCAAGGGCGTGAACGTGGCGCAGGTGCTGGCGGATCTCGGGCATCAGCTGACCGTCAGTGGTTTTCTCGGTGAAGACAATCCACAGGCTTTCGAAGCGCTGTTTGCCCGGCGTGGTTTTGTCGATGCGTTCATTCGCGTGCCTGGAGAAACCCGCAGCAATATCAAACTGGCGGAAAGCGATGGGCGTATCACCGACCTGAACGGCCCGGGCCCGCGGGTCAGCGAAGCCGCTCAACAAGCACTGCTTGATCGTCTCGATCAAATCGCCGCCGGGCATGACGCAGTGGTGGTCGCCGGTAGTCTGGCGCAGGGTGTCAGCCCGCAGTGGTTTCAAGCGTTGCTGATCCGCCTGAAGAACCTCGGTTTGAAAGTTGCCCTGGACACCAGCGGCGAAGCCTTGCGGGCAGGGCTTGCGGCGGGTCCATGGCTGATCAAGCCCAATACCGAAGAACTGGCTGAAGCGCTGGATAACCCGGTCGTTTCGGTGGTAGCACAAACCCAGGCAGCGAGCCGGTTAAGGGCTCAAGGCGTCGAGCATGTGGTGATTTCCCACGGCGCCGACGGGGTGAACTGGTTCAGCGTTGGTACGGCCTTACAGGCATTGCCACCGAAGGTCAGCGTCGCCAGTACTGTCGGTGCCGGCGATTCATTGCTGGCAGGGATGCTGCATGGTTTGCTCAGTGCTCATACCCCTGAACGGACCTTGCGCACGGCCACGGCTATCGCCGCTATGGCCGTGACCCAGATCGGCTTCGGAATCAGCGACGCCGCGCAATTGGCGCAGCTCGAACAGGGTGTACGTGTTCACCCCCTGACAGAACAATAAGAGGGTTTGTAATGAAATTAGCCATTGTTACAGCCTGCCCGAACGGCATGGTCACCAGTGTGCTCTGCGCGCGTTTGCTCGATGCTGCAGCGCAACGCCAGGGCTGGAGCACCAGCGTCGAAGTGCACGATGCTGCGCATCCGGAGCGCCAGTTGTCGGCCGTGACTATCGAAGCCGCCGAGTGGGTGCTGGTGGTCAGCAGTACGCCTGTGGATATGTCGCGTTTCGTCGGCAAGCGGGTGTTCCAGAGTACCCCGGCTCAAGCCCTGCAAGACGTCGAAGCCGTGTTGCGACGCGGTGCCGAGGAGGCGCAGATCTATGTTGCGCCCGAAGTGGTTGCCCAACCTGCTGCCGTCAGTAAAAACGCGCCGCGCCTGGTTGCGGTGACTGCGTGCCCGACAGGCGTCGCTCACACCTTTATGGCGGCCGAGGCCTTGCAGCAAGCAGCCAAGCGTCTTGGCTATGACCTGCAAGTGGAAACCCAGGGCTCGGTCGGTGCGCGCACTCCCTTGAGCGCGGCGGCAATTGCCGACGCCGATGTGGTGTTGCTGGCTGCGGACATCGAGGTCGCCACCGAACGTTTTGCCGGCAAGAAGATTTACCGCTGCGGCACGGGCATCGCCTTGAAACAGGCCGAAGCCACGCTGAACAAAGCTCTGGCTGAAGGTAAACAGGAAAGTGCTTCGACTGGCGCCAAGGGCCCGGCCAAGCAAGAGAAGACGGGCGCCTACAAACACCTGCTGACCGGCGTGTCGTACATGTTGCCGATGGTGGTGGCCGGCGGATTGATGATCGCGCTGTCGTTCGTCTTCGGTATCACCGCGTTCAAAGAGCCCGGCACATTGGCCGCGGCGCTGATGCAGATTGGTGGCGAGACCGCGTTCAAACTGATGGTGCCGCTCCTGGCGGGTTACATCGCCTATTCGATCGCCGACCGTCCGGGCCTGGCGCCGGGGATGATTGGCGGCTTGCTGGCCAGCACCCTGGGGGCGGGTTTTATCGGCGGGATCATTGCCGGTTTCATCGCTGGTTACGCCGCTCAGGCGATCAATCGCTGGGCACGATTGCCGCAAAGTCTCGAAGCGTTGAAGCCGATTCTGATCATCCCCTTGCTGGCGAGCCTGTTCACGGGTCTGGTGATGATCTACGTGGTGGGTAAACCGGTTGCCGGGATGCTCACAGGCCTGACTCACTTCCTCGACAGCATGGGCACTACCAACGCGATTCTGCTCGGTGTGTTGCTCGGCGGCATGATGTGTGTCGATCTCGGCGGGCCGATCAACAAAGCCGCCTATGCGTTCTCTGTCGGTCTGCTGGCGTCGCAAAGTTATGCACCGATGGCCGCGACCATGGCTGCCGGTATGGTGCCGCCAATTGGTATGGGCATCGCCACCTTCATCGCCCGCCGCAAGTTTGCCCAGAGCGAGCGTGAAGCCGGCAAAGCGGCGTTCGTGCTGGGCCTGTGCTTTATCTCCGAAGGGGCGATTCCGTTTGCCGCCAAGGATCCGTTGCGGGTAATCCCGGCGAGCATCGCCGGCGGGGCATTGACCGGCGCGCTGTCGATGTACTTCGGTTGCAAGCTGATGGCGCCCCACGGTGGGCTCTTTGTGATGCTGATCCCGAATGCGATCAACCATGCGTTGTTGTATCTGTTCGCGATTGTTGCGGGGAGTGTGGTGACGGCAGTGACGTATGCGCTGATCAAACGGCCTGAAGTGGTCGAGTTGGCGCTGGAGCCGGTCAAGGCGTAAAGCAAAATGTGGGAGCAGCGGTGCGGCGATCCGACTTGCCCGCGAAGACGTCATCTCAGGCGATAGATGTATTGGGGCGACCATCGCTTTCGCGGGCAAGCCCGCTCCCACAGGTTCTTGTCACACCCCATTAATATGCTCATGATTAAGTTTCCCTTTCAGGGAGAAGACCATGAGCAAATTCGATCCGGGCCGCCGTCGGGTGATGCAGGCCGTGGGTGCCGGACTCTTGTTGCCCGGCCTGGCGCCGGCGGTGATCGCCTCGGTCAAGGATCGCCCGCAACTCACCGATGGCGTGCAGTCCGGTGACTTGCTGGGTGACCGGGCGATGATCTGGAGCCGCAGCGACCGCCCGGCGCGGATGGTGGTGGAGTGGGACACGCGCAGCCTGTTCAGCAACCCTCGACGCTTCGTTTCGCCACTGGCCGACGCCCGTAGCGACTTCACCGCCCGTGTCGAACTGAGCGGATTGCCCGCTGATCAGGCAATCTTCTATCGGGTGTTTTTCGAAGATGCCCAGACCGGTGTCGCCAGCGAACCCTGGTTTGGCCACCTGCGCAGCGTGCCGCAGCTGCGGCGCGATATTCGTTTCGTCTGGAGTGGTGATACGGCTGGCCAGGGTTTCGGCATCAACCCCGATATCGGCGGCATGCGCATCTATGAAGCCATGCGCTTGCGCTTGCCGGATTTTTTTATCCACAGCGGCGACACCATCTATGCCGATAACCCGGTGCCGGCGCAAATCACCACCGAGAGCGGTCGTATCTGGCGCAATCTCACCACTGAAGCCAAAAGCAAAGTCGCTGAAACCCTCGACGAATATCGCGGCAACTACCGCTACAACCTGATGGATGAAAACATTCGTCGCTTCAACGCCGAAGTCCCGCAGATCTGGCAATGGGATGATCACGAAGTGGTCAACAACTGGTCACCGGGCAAGCAACTGGATGAGCGCTACAAAGACAAAGATATCCACAGCCTGGTAAAGCGCGGCCGTCAGGCCTGGCTCGAATACGCGCCGATGCGTTTACAAAGCGCTGATGAAGGCGGGCGGATCTATCGAAAGTTGAGTTATGGGCCGTTGCTGGACGTGTTCGTATTGGACATGCGCAGCTATCGCGGTGCCAACGACGACAATCTCGGCGGCGAAAAGCCCTTTCTCGGTCGCGAGCAACTGGACTGGCTCAAGCGCGAGTTGAAGGGCTCCAGCGCCCAGTGGAAAGTCATCGCCGCCGACATGTCGATCGGCCTTGGTGCGCCAGACGGTGAAGTCAGCCCCGGTGTGCCGCGCTGGGAGGCGGTGGCCAACGGTGACCCGGGGCCACCTCAGGGCCGAGAGCTGGAAATCGCTGAGCTGCTGGGCTTTCTACGGGCGCAGCAGGTGCGCAATTACGTGTGGCTGACGGCTGATGTGCATTACTGCGCGGCTCACCATTACCACCCGGACCGCGCGGCGTTTCAGGACTTTGAACCGTTCTGGGAGTTTGTCGCAGGTCCCTTGAACGCTGGGAGTTTTGGTCCCGATTCGCTGGATAAGACTTTTGGCCCCGAAGTGATCTTCGAAAAAGCCGCTCCAGTGCAGAACGCCTCGCCGTTTGCCGGATTTCAGTTCTTTGGTGAAGTGCAGATCGAGGGGCGCAGTGGCGAGATGAGCGTTATCTTGCGTGACCTGGATGGGGTGGCGGTGTTTGAGCAGAAGCTGCAGCCGGTTTGATGGATGATCGTTCCCACGCTCTGCGTGGGAATGCCGCCATGGACGCTCCGCGTCCGCCTTGGATGTGACGCGGAGCGTCACGGGATGCATTCCCACGCGGGAGCGTGGGAACGATCATCTATGCTTGGATAATCAATAAACATCCCGTCGATAACGCCCTTGCTCAATCAACCTCTCAACCTCTTCAACACCCAGCACCTCATTGAGCACCTGATCCACCCCCGCCGCCATCCCCTGTAAACTGCCGCAGATATAAATCGCGGCACCGTCGGCCAGCCATTTTTTCAATTCGTCGGCGGCATTACGCAGTCGATCCTGCACGTAGATCTTCTCTGCCTGATCCCGCGAGAACGCCAGGTCCAGACGTACCAGATCGCGGCACGCCAGCCATTCGTGCAGCTCGTCACGGCAATAGAAGTCATGCTCGATGTTGCGCTCACCAAACAGCAGCCAGTTGCGTTGCTGGCCGTCGGCGATTCGTGCCTTGAGCAGGCTGCGCAACCCCGCCAGTCCTGTGCCGTTGCCCAGCAGGATCATCGGCCGAGGCTCGGCAGGCAGGTGGAAACCACTGTTGCGCCGCACCCGCAGGCTGATCGCCGCGCCCAGCGGCGCATGTTCGGTCAGCCAGCCAGAGCCCAGGCCCAGGCTGCCGTCGGCGTGACGTTCCTGACGCACGATCAGTTCCAACAGGCCGTCGCTGGCGATCGAGGCAATCGAGTATTCGCGCATGGCCAGCGGCACCAGCGCATTGACCAATGCTTGGGCATGCAGGCCGACCAGATGGGTACGATTCTCTGGTAACTGGCGACCCGCCAATGCCTGCGCCAGGGTTTCCTGCAAACCATCGAGTTGTACGGGAGTGGTCGCCGCGAGGCCCAGCCCCTTCAGAAAATACTCGATGGCAGCGCTGCTGTTGCGTGGGAGTACCTCCACCAGGTCACCGGCCAACCAACTGCTGGCGGTTGGTGCGGTCAGGCCGAGCAAGTACACGCCTGAACCGCTGCTGTCGGGGTTGAGTAATCTGCGCTGGCTCAGCGTCCAGTTGTCGAAGCTCGGAGCTTGCCAGGTGTCCACCGGTGCATGCCCGGTCAGTTGGCCAAGTTGCTGCTGCCAGTGTCGTAGGGCATAGGGATCGCCGCTGTCGACTTCAATCGGAGCGAACAACGTGGTGCCGCCATGCTCTGCGAGCCAGGCGTGCAGACGGCGAGCAAACCCACAGAAGTGCTGATACTGCCGATCGCCGAGGCCCAGCACCGCGTACTTGAGTCCGTCCAGCGTCAACGCACGCCCCAGCAATTTGCGCTCGAAGCCGCGGGCGCTGTCCGGCGCTTCGCCGTCGCCGAAGGTGCTGACCACGAACAAGGCGTGGTTTGACTCGCACAAGTCCTGCTCGCTGACATCCGCCAGCGGCTGCACCTTGACCGGCACCCCCGCTGCTTGCAATTGGCCGGCGGTCTGCCACGCGAGTTGTTCGGCAAAGCCGCTCTGGCTGGCAAAACCAATCAGCCATGCCGGTGCGTCGCTGCTGTTTTTTTCCAGAGCTGTGCGAGCGTCCCTCACCTGACGTTTCTTGCGTCGACGATCCAGGTACAACAGCCAGCCGGTGATAAAGAACAGCGGCATGGTCAGGGCGGCGAGGGTCAGCAGAATGCGCCCGACAATCCCGAAGTAGCTGCCGACATGCAGCGCATAGAGGCTGGTCAGCAGTTGCGCCTTGAAGCTCTTGTCGGCGTAGCGATCATGGCGGCTGACGGTGCCGTTGGCCGGATCGAGGATGATCTGGTTCAGCGCACGGTCGTGAGGTGAGTTCTTCAGCAGGTAGAACACTGTCGCCGGTTGCCCGGCCACTGGCGGCATGCGGATGTTGTAGGCGCTCAAACCAGGGCCGGCGGCGCTGTAGATGCTGCTCCACATTGCGCTGTAATCGGCGGTCGGTGCCGGACCTGAAGGCGGGGCACCGCGCCCCCCTTTGACCCGCTCATTTTGCGGCGCGTCGGAGAGGAGCTTGTTCAGCCCTTTGTTGTACCACTCATAAGACCAGGACAACCCGGTCAATGCTGCCAGCAGATAGAAAATCAGGCACCAGGTACCCGCCACCGAATGCAGGTCCCAATTGAAGCTGCGGCCCTTTTTGGCCCAGTCGAAGGTCAGCCAGGCGCGCCAGCTGGCGACCTGACGCGGCCAGCGCAGATAGAGGCCGGACAGACAGAAGAAAATCAAAATCAGCGTGCAGGCGCCGGTGATTTGCCGACCGGTATCGCCCATCGCCAGAAAGCGGTGCAACCGCAGCATCAGGCCAAAGAAGTCCTGACCCGTGGCATCACCCATGAAGTCGCCGGTGTACGGGTCGAAGTAGCGCATCTGGCCGCGACGCTCTCCGGGCGGTGGAGTGAAGAACACCCGCGCGGCGTTGCCGCTGTCGGTATCTACCCAGAGCATCGAGACCTTTTTGCCTTCAGCGGCTTCGACTTTTTCCACCAGCTCAGCAGGCGGCAACACACCGGCAGTACGCTTCTCGACGTGCAGCACCGACGGGTTGAGCGCGCGCAGGATCTCGTCCTGAAACGACACCGTGGCTCCGGTGATACCCATCAGGGCCAGGACTAGTCCGGCGCTGATGCCGAAAAACCAGTGCAGCTGGAACAGTGTTTTCTTCAACACGTCGACCGCCTTCCTCATTCATAAGTAATTATTACGGCGCGCATTATGCCGTGTGTTGTCGAGAAGCATTCGTTATTACACGCAAAAGCCCCGCTCATGAACATGAGCAGGGCTTCTTGAACTCCCGACTCTATTAGAAGTGGAAGTTGGTGCTCAGCAATGCCGTACGACCTGGCGCCTGGTTGGCGAAGTGGTTCTGGAAGGCTTTGTCGTAGTACGTCTCGTCGGTCAGGTTCTGCACGTTCAGCTGCAGGTCGACGTTTTTGGTCAGTTTGTAGTTGGCCATAGCGTCGTAGCGCACGTAGGAGTTAACCATGGTGGTGTTGGCCACACTGCCGAATACTTCGTCGACATAGAACGCGCCGCCGCCAACGGTCAGCTTCTGAGTGACGGCGTAAGTTGTCCACACACTGGCGCTGTTTTTCGGGGTGTTAGGCAGTTGATTGCCATCGGTGGCCTTGTTCAGCGGGCCGCCATCCACTTGCTTGCCGTCGAGGAAGCTGTAACCGGCGAAGACCTGCCACTTGTCGGTGAGCTTGCCGGTGGCCGACAGTTCGAAGCCGTCAACACGGGTCTTGCCGACGTTCTGGAAGGAAGTGGTGTCGACCTGAACCCGGGCATTTTCCTTCTCGGTGCGGAACACTGCCGCGGTCAGTGACAGACGATCGTTGAGCAGATCCCACTTGGTGCCGACTTCGTAGTTGGTGGTTTCTTCCGGCTCCATGTCGCTGCTCAGCAGGTTGCCATTGCGATCCTTCGTACCGGACAGCGGATTGCCGTCCACGCCTTCACCAAGGACGGCGCCGGGCGGGATGGCGGACGTCGCGTAGGAGGCATAGATGCTGCCGTTTTCCGCCGGTTTCCAGACCAGACCCAGCTGACCGGTGACGAACTCGCTGGTGTCGTCGCCTTTGGCGGTGGTGACGGAAGCAGCGTCGAAGGTCTTGAACTTGGTGTCGAAGTGGTCGTAGCGCAGGCCCATGTTCACCAGCCATTGAGGCGACAGTTCCAGGGTGTCGAACACGTATAGCGCCCGGGTGGTTCCGGAGGTGTCGGTACCGGCGTAGTTGCGCGAAATAGCACCATTCCACGGATCATCAGGATTCGGATTGGACAGCGAGGTACAGTTGTAACCGCTCGGTGCACCGATCATGGATGGCGTGCAGTTGGTGGTCGCGGCGGCTGTTCCTGGCGTGGTATCGGTATTGACGTTGTACGAAGACTTTTTGCTTTTTTCGCGGCTGAACTCGACGCCAGTGGAGAAGCTGTTCTTGAACCCGGCCACGTAGAAATCGCCAAACAGATCGGTCTGGTTGGTGGTGGTGTCGGTGTTGCTGACCCGGGTGTTGGCTCGACGCCAGACGCTACCGTTGTTGACGTTGCCCTTGCTGTCGTCCGGCTGGGTCAGGATGTAGTCCTGCATGCTGGTTCCGTGGCGCAAGGTGTTCTTCACGGTCAGCGAGTCGGTCAGGTCGTGCTCGATGGCGAAAGTCGCGGTGTCGGTACGACCTTTACGGAAGTCGCGGTCAGTCAGGCCATAGAAGTTGCTGCTGTTGCCGCCGGCGTTGGGTTTGTCCGGATTGTTTTTGGTGCGATCGGCGGTCAGACCTGAGGTGGGCACCGTGTACGGAATGCCCGAGTCCGGCAAGTCGTTGTTTTCCAGGTGGTAGTAATCGAGGTTGACCCGAGTGTCGGTGCCCAGCCCGAACGCCAGCGACGGAGCGATACCCCAGCGGTCGTAATCGACCTTGTCACGCCCGGCGACATTGCTTTCATGGCTCATCAGGTTGAGACGGCCGGCGGCGCTGTCGCTGAACTGATAGTTGCTGTCCAGGGTGTAGCGTTGGGTTTGATCCGAACCCCAGGTAAAGCCGCCATCAAACGAGTCGCCCAAGTGAGCCTTTTTGCTCACCAGGTTGATGCTGCCGCCCGCGGCGCCACGACCGCCCATGGCCGAGTTCGGGCCTTTGCTGACTTCAATCGACTCAACGGCAAATATCTCGCGGCTCTGGGAGCCAGTGTCGCGCACGCCATCCAGATAGGTGTCGCCTTGCGCGTCGAAGCCACGAATGAACGGTCGGTCACCCTGTGGATTGCCGCCCTCACCGGCGCCGAAGGTAATGCCAGGCACGGTGCGCAGCGCATCCTGCATGGAAAGGGCGCCAGTGTCCTTGAGGACTTGCTGTGGAATCACCGTTACCGAACGCGGAGTGTCTACCAGCGGTGCGGTGTACTTAGGCGAAGAGGCTTTCTCGACTTGATAGGAGGTCTGGTCCTGGGCCTCGCCGGTGACACTGGTAGCGTCCAGCGAAATAGCATTACGCGGTGCTTTTTCGTCAGTTTTTTCAGCCGCGTGAGCCATGTGGGCTGCGGAGGCGGCGGTGATGGCCACGCCAATTGCAGACGCGAGCAAACGCGGTGAGCTGACAGGTAACTGTGATGGTTGGCGCGACATGTGAATTCCCCTCCCCAGGGATTTGAGGCCGCGGAATATAGGGTAAATACGTATCTGTATCAATTGCGAAATATTTCTATTCGTACTTAATTTACATTCTTTACACTTTATCTTTACGGTTTTTACGGTCTCATTCGTCGCTCGGGTTTTACAGAGACAATAAGAATCAATATCATTGCGATCCTTTCGCTCTCAGGTATCGCCTCATGCTGCTGCATATTCCCGGCTTGTTCTCCCGTGAAGAAGTGCTGCGCATTCGCGAGGCCCTGGAGCAGGCGGACTGGGCGGACGGCAAGATCACTGCCGGCTACCAATCGGCCAAGGCCAAACACAATTTGCAGTTGCCGGAAGGGCATCCGTTGGCGCAGGAAATCGGCGCCGCCATGCTGGACCGCCTGTGGAAAAATCCGCTGTTCATGTCAGCGGCGTTACCGCACAAAGTGTTCCCGCCACTGCTGAACTGCTACACCGCCGGGGGTAGTTTCGACTTTCATATCGACAACGCAGTGCGCCAACCCAAGGGCAGCGCTGAACGTGTGCGCACTGATTTGTCGTCCACGTTGTTTTTCAGCGATCCGGACGAATATGACGGCGGCGAGCTGGAAATTCAGGACACCTTTGGCACTCGTCAGGTGAAATTTCCGGCGGGCGATATGGTGCTGTACCCCGGCACCAGCCTGCACAAAGTCAACGCCGTCACTCGCGGCGCGCGCTACGCCTCGTTCTTCTGGACGCAAAGCCTGGTGCGCGAAGACAGCCAGCGTGCGTTGCTGTTCGAGATGGATGGCGCGATCCAGCAACTGACCCAGGACATGCCGGATCACCCGTCGCTGATCCGCCTTACCGGCACCTATCACAACCTGTTGCGTCGCTGGGTCGAGGTGTAAACCGTGAGTTTTCATTTGCTGCATCGCGAAGAAATCCTCGATGGCGATCGGCTCAAGGCCATGCTCGAAGAAAGCCCGGCGCGCGCGGCCCAGGCCATTTTGATCGCGGCCAAAGAAGGTGTCCTCGATGCTCAGGCCTTGCTCGGGCAGATACTTCTGGATGGACTGGGAATCGCTCAAGATCAGACACTGGCCCTGCGCTGGTTCGAGATCGCGGCCAATGGCGGGCATCTGATGGCGCGCAACATGCTCGGTCGTTGTCACGAGCATGGCTGGGGTTGCACGGCCGATACGGTTGTCGCGGCGTCGCACTACCGTCAGGCTGCTGATGCCGGGCTGGATTGGGGTTTGTACAACTACGCCAACCTACTCGCCACCGGTCGTGGCGTGGTCGAGGATCAGGCGCAAGCGCTGGCTTGCTATCGGCGCGCCGCTGAACTCGGACATGCAAAATCAATGAATCTGCTGGGGCGTTATCTGGAAGAAGGACGGTTTTGTCCGGCTGATCCGGTTGCAGCTTTTGAGTGGTATCGGCGTTCGGCTGAGGGTGGGGATTTTCGCGGGCAGTTCAGTTATGCGGCTGTTCTGGCCGATGATGGGCGAGTCGAAGAAGCGTTGGTGTGGCTGCGTAAGGCTCTGGTGGGCGGAAATCTGAATTTCCTGCGAGTTGCTTGCAAGACCCTGTTAAATGCCACCCATCCCCAGATTCGAGGTTTGGCCAAGGATTATCACCGCCGAGCAATGCAATTGGGCGATGAGCGGGATGTGGCAGAGCTTGTCGCTGTGGTTAAATCATAATGATTGGAACTTAATCATTTCTCATCATCTCGCCGCACACTGCTTGTGGAGACGAAAATCATGGCCGAAACCAAAGTACTTACGGCACACGTACCGATGGAGCTCGCCAACAAAATCGATCAAATGGCGACTCGGATGGAGCGTTCACGTGGCTGGATCGTCAAGCAAGCCCTTGCTGACTGGGTGGATCAGGAAGAAGAACGAAGCCGTCTTACTCGCGAGGCTATGGCGGATGTTGATGCTGGGCGAGTGATCGACCAGCAGGCTGTTCAGGCATGGGCGGATAGTTTGAGTACCGACAATCCGTTGCCGGTGCCGCATTGATGGAGTTGAAGTGGACAAGTAAAGCGTTGTCGGATCTGACTCGGCTCTTCGAATTCCTGGCAGTGGTAAATCGCGTCGCGGCTGCGCGCACAGTGCAGTCGCTCTCTCTGGCACCGGTAACCTTGTTGAGTAACCCGCGTATCGGTGAGCGACTTGAAGAGTTTGAGCCTCGAGATGTGCGACGGCTTTTAGTCGGTCACTACGAGATGCGTTACGAGATCCAGGGCTCCACGCTCTACATTTTGCGACTGTGGCATGTGCGTGAAGATCGATAGCATCTCAGCCTGATGATCGAGCTTACAAAGCAAAAAGCCCATGACGAGTCATGGGCTTTTTGCTTGTGCGATCAGCGTTTACAGGTAGAACGACTTCAGCGGCGGGAAGCCATTGAACTCAACAGCGCTGTAGCTGGTGGTGTAGGCGCCGGTGGACAGCCAGTACAGGCGGTCGCCGATGGCCAGGTTCAGTGGCAGGCCGTACTTGTAGTTCTCGTACATGATGTCGGCGCTGTCGCAGGTTGGACCGGCGATGACCACTTCTTCCATCTCGCCTTTCTTCTCGGTCCAGATCGGGAACTTGATGGCTTCGTCCATGGTTTCGATCAAACCGGAGAATTTGCCCACATCGGTGTAGACCCAGCGCTCGACGGCGGTGCGCGATTTACGTGCGACCAGTACCACTTCGCTCACCAGAATGCCGGCGTTGGCGATCAACGAACGGCCTGGCTCGAGGATGATTTCCGGCAGGTCGTCACCGAAGTCTTCCTTGAGGAAACGGATGATTTCTTCAGCGTAGGTTTCCAGGCTGTTGGTGCGGGTGATGTAGTTGGCCGGGAAGCCACCGCCCATGTTGATCAGCTTGAGGTGAATGCCGTCTTCTTCTTTCAGACGCTCGAAAATCACTTTGACCTTGGCGATCGCCGCGTCCCAGACGCTGATGTCGCGCTGTTGCGAACCGACGTGGAAGGAGATGCCGTAAGGCACCAGGCCCAGGTCGCGAGCGAGAATCAGCAGGTCCATGGCCATGTCGGTCTGGCAACCGAATTTGCGCGACAACGGCCAGTCAGCGGTGGTCGAGCCTTCGGTGAGGATCCGCACATAGACTTTCGAACCCGGGGCTGCCTTGGCGATGTTGCGCAGGTCGGCTTCAGAGTCGGTGGAGTACAGGCGCACGCCCTTCTCGTAGAAGTAGCGGATGTCCTTGGATTTCTTGATGGTGTTGCCGTAGCTGATGCGATCCGGGCTGACGCCCTGGTTCAAGACTTTATCCAGCTCGTAGATCGAAGCGATGTCGAAGCTCGAGCCTTTGTCGCGCAACAGGTTGATGATTTCAACGGCCGGGTTGGCCTTGACGGCGTAATACACCTTGGCAAATTCGAAGCCTGCACGCAGGTCGTCGTAGGCTTGGCTGATCATCGCGGTGTCGATGACCACAAATGGAGTTTCTTGCGTGTCGGCGAAGGCCTTCATTTTCTCGAAGGTTTCGCGCGCGTAATAGTCTTCGACCTGGATCGACATGCTGGGAACTCCTACTGGCAAACTAAATTAAACAATGGGTGCAAATGAACGTCCTCCGTATCCCCACTTTGGTTCGCCTACTTCCCAAGGCATGTCCGCCGAAAGCAAAAAGGTCAACCGTGCAGAGCGCTACGGGTGACCTTGCTGTCTCGTCGTCAGTACTTGAGCCGGATGGATCGTTTCCAGCATGGACGTTCGGCGCGAACTTTAGGACGTGAGGGGCTTGAGATCAACAAAAAATGTCGCGTTTTTGCACACGTCCGTCGCGTGGCCTCGGTCAGCCACTTATGTAACCGACCCAGATGACAGGCTGATGTTCCCCGATCGAGGATTTTCGGCGGGATTTATGCAGCTTTTGTGGCGAGGGAGCTTGCTCCCGCTGGACTGCGAAGCAGTCCCGAAATCTGCGACCGCATCTTGTCAGGCACACCGCACTCGCCGTTTTGCGACTGCTACGCAGCCGAGCGGGAGCAAGCTCCCTCGCCACAGGGAACAAGGCAACTTGCTTGAGGCTTTATTCAGGCCGCCGCTGTCTCGGCGGGCGAAACGATGCTGGTCTTGCCGCCGCGCGAACGTCCGGAGCTGAGGTACTCGGCAATCGACTCCTGCGTCACCTCACCAAGGAACACCCGTTCGGCATCCATCACCGGCAACCACGAACGGTTGAACTCGTACATCCGCGACAACAGGATGCGTAAATGCTCGTCGTAGGCCGCAGTGGCGTTGAACTCGCGCAGGTATTGCGCGCAAGTGCCGGTTTGGCGGTGCAGGTCGCGGCGACGCACGTAGCCCAGGGCTTTATTATCGGCGCAGGTGACCACCACGTAGCGACGGTCCAGTTCGTCCATCAACTCAAGGGCCTCGGCCACTGGCGTTTCCGGGCTCACCGACGGCGCGTTGTCCGCCGCGTCTTCGGCTTTCACCAACAACAGACGCTTGAGGGTGCTGTCCTGGCCGACGAAGCTGCTGACGAAGTCGTCCGCCGGATGCGCCAGCAGGGTGTCCGGGTGATCGAACTGAATCAGCTTGCCGCCACGGAAGATCGCAATCTTGTCACCGAGCTTGATCGCTTCGTCGATGTCGTGGCTGACCATGATCACGGTTTTACCCAGCGCCCGTTGCATGTCGAAGAACTCGTTCTGGATCATTTCGCGGTTGATCGGGTCGACCGCGCCGAACGGTTCGTCCATCAACAACAGCGGAGCGTCCGCCGCCAATGCGCGGATTACGCCGATACGTTGCTGCTGGCCACCGGATAATTCACGCGGGTAGCGGCTCAGGTACTGCTTGGGCTCAAGCTTGATCATGCTCATCAATTCGCGGGCGCGGTCGTGGCATTTCTGTTTGTCCCAACCGAGCAGGCGCGGAACGATGGTGATGTTCTCCTCGATGGTCATGTTCGGGAACAGACCGATCTGCTGGATCACATAGCCAATGTTGCGGCGTAGCGTTACTGCGTCGAGGTCGGTGGTGTCTTCGCCGTTGATCAGGATTTTGCCCGAGGTCGGTTTGATCAGGCGGTTGATCATTTTCAGCGTGGTGCTTTTGCCGCAACCAGAAGGCCCAAGGAACACACAGATCTCGCCTTCGTTGACGGTCAGGCTTACCGAGTCCACGGCTTTCACATCTTTGCCGTTACTTTGGAAGGTCTTGCTGAGGTTTTGAAGTTCGATCATTTGAGCAGTCCTTTTGGAGTCAGCGTGCGTTGCAGCCATTGCAGAAGCAGGTCGGCGAAGATGGCCAGGAGACTGACCAGCATGGCGCCGACGATCAGCATCGACATGTCGCTGCGGCTGATGGAAGCGAGAATGAGTACACCGAGGCCACCGGCGCCGATGGTCGCAGCGATGGTCATGACGCCAATGTTCATCACCACGGCGGTGCGCACTCCGGCGAGGATCACCGGCACGGCGATGGGCAGCTCGACCATGCGCAGGCGCTGGCCGAAGGTCATGCCGATGCCGCGAGCGGCTTCGCGGATGCCCGGTTCGACGCCGGTCAGGGCCAGGTAGGTGTTACGCATGATCGGCAGCAGGGAATAGAGAAACACCGCGGTGATCGCCGGCATCGGCCCAAGGCCCTGGCCGAATTTGGAGTAGAACGGCAACAGCAGGCCGAACAGCGCGATCGACGGGACGGTCAGCAGCACCGTGGCGCTGGCTTGCAGGGGACCTGCCAGGGTCGGGAAGCGCGTCATCAGGATGCCCAGCGGCACGCCGACGAGGATCGCCAGGGTCACGGCGATCCCGACCAGGGTGATGTGCTGCCAGGTCAGGTGCAGGACGAGCGGCCAGTCCAGATGGGAAAAGGCGTTCAGGAATTCCATGTCTTCTCCTCTTTTATTGAATGGGAGGCAGTGGATGCTGGCGCAGGAAATCTGCGGCAACCGCGGATGGGCTTTCATGGTCGACGTCGACCCGCGCATTGAGCTGGCGCATGGTTTGGTTATCGAACAGTTCGGCCAGCGGTTTGAGCTCGGCCGCCAGTTGTGGATGAGCGTCGAGGTAGGCCTGGCGCACCACGGGGGCGGCGGTGTAGTCCGGGAAGTAATGCAGGTCGTCGTCCAGCAGCTTCAACTTGAAGGCGTTGAGTCGCCCATCGGTGGTGTAGACCAATCCGGCGAACACCTGGCCGTTACGCAACGCGGTGTAGACCAGCCCCGCATCCATCTGGCGAATGTTGTGACGGGTGAGGTTCATACCGTACCTCTTCACCATGCCCTCCAGACCGTCGGAGCGGTTGGCGAACTCGGTGTCCAGCGCCACCAGATGGTTTTTCTTCGCCTGCGCCGTGAGCACGGTGTTCAGCTCGCTGATGGTGTTGATCTGCGGGTATTGGTCGGCGATGTTTTTTGGCAGGGCCAGGGCATAGGTGTTGCTGAACTTCGACGGCGTGAGCCAGATCAGGCCTTTTTTCCCATCGAGTTCTTTAACCCGAGCGTAGGACTGTTCGCTGTCGAGCTTTTCGGTCACATGGTTGTAGGCCACCAGCGAGACGCCGGTGTATTCCCAGAGCATGTCCAGTTGGCCACTTTCGTGAGCGCTGCGAGCCAGATTACTGCCCAGACCGCCAGTGACCTGGGTGTCATAGCCCTTGGTGCGCAAGTATTGGGAGGTGATTTCCGCCAGCAGGGTTTGCTCGGTGAAGACGCGAGCGCCAATGCGGATCACGGGTTTTTCAGCGGCTTGGGCGATTCCTGCGAACAGCAGGACGCAGCCTAGTAATAGACTTGATTTCTTCATGAATATTCCTTTGCCGAGGCTTAAGACGGGCGCAAGCCGCGTTCGAGCCAGAGGCGGCTGGCAAGTGTCACCAAACCGTCGAGCAGCAGTGCCAGCAGGGCGGTGCAGGCCGCGCCGAGGAGCAGTTGCGGCTGATTGTTCAGGGCAATGCCGGGGAAAATCAGGCTGCCCAGACTGTTGGCGCCGATCAGGAATGCCAGCGGTGCGGTACCGACATTGATCGCCAGCGCGACTCGAACACCCCCCATGATGATCGGCACGGCGTTCGGTAATTCGACCCGCCAAAGCACCTGGCCTGGGGTCATGCCAATGCCGACGGCGGCTTCCTTGAGTGAGCCCTGAACGTTTTTCAGGCCTTCGTAGGTGTTGCGCACGATGGGCAACAGGGAGGCGAGGAACAACGCGAATATCGCCGGGCCGCTGCCAATCCCGAGAACTCCCAGGGCGATGGCCAGTACGGCAAGAGGTGGGACGGTGTTGCCGATGTTGAAAATCTGCATGAAGCGTTCGGCGCGCCCGACCATGTTCGGTCGGCTGAGCAGGATACCGGCGGGGATGCCTGTGACGAGGGCGGCCAGCATGGAGGCGAGGACGAGAATCAGATGAGCTTGCAGGTAAAACAACAAATCGTCGCGGTAGTGTTCGATCGTATTAATGCCGATCCAGTGGACCAGCAGGGCCAGGAGGGCGATGACAACCGCGCACCCCATCAGCCCTTTGCCATAGCGAATAGCCACAGGCGGACTCCTTTATTTCGTCGGCGGACATATTCCCGTGTGGTGTGTGACCATTCCTGGCTACCGGAAGATATGTTCGCGAAAAGCAGCTCGTAAATGCCGGCAAAGCGGCATGAAGTCGAGCCATAAGCGCAGCCTCGTCAGACCAGCTTGCTGATATTTCAGCCCCTGAGACGAGCTGGTAACAGGGGAGTGGACGCCTCCACGGTCTAAAAGGTTCCCATCATGTGCGGCATTTAGCCTCTCTTAATGCGCTCAATGGTTCGGTTCTGGACTGAGTTTGGGCTATAATCGCCGCCCTTTTTTGAATCACCTGCCAGGCGATTTCCCATGACCAAACAGGCCGCCGAAGTCGCGAAACGCCGCACTTTCGCCATTATTTCCCACCCGGATGCGGGTAAAACCACCATCACCGAGAAACTCTTGCTGATGGGCAAGGCCATTGCTATTGCCGGTACGGTGAAATCCCGAAAGTCGGACCGTCATGCCACCTCCGACTGGATGGAAATGGAAAAGCAGCGTGGTATTTCCATTACCACGTCGGTCATGCAGTTCCCGTATCGCGATCACATGATCAACCTGCTCGACACCCCGGGCCACGAAGACTTCTCTGAAGACACCTACCGCACCCTGACTGCGGTGGACTCGGCGCTGATGGTGCTCGACGGCGGTAAAGGCGTTGAACCACGGACCATCGCCCTGATGGACGTCTGCCGTTTGCGTGACACACCAATTGTCAGCTTCATCAACAAACTCGACCGGGACATCCGTGACCCGATCGAACTGCTCGACGAGATCGAGGCAGTCCTGAAGATCAAAGCTGCGCCGATCACCTGGCCGATCGGTTGCTACCGCGACTTCAAGGGCGTGTACCACCTCGCCGACGACTACATCATTGTCTACACCGCAGGCCACGGCCACGAGCGCACCGATGTGAAAATTATCGAGAAGCTCGACTCCGATGAAGCCCGCGCGCATCTGGGCGATGAGTACGACCGTTTCGTCGATCAACTGGAACTGGTGCAGGGCGCTTGCCACGAATTCAATCAACAGGAATTCCTGGACGGCCAACTGACTCCTGTGTTCTTCGGGACCGCGCTGGGCAACTTCGGTGTCGATCACGTGCTCGACGCCGTGGTCAACTGGGCACCCAAGCCGCTGGCCCGTGTGGCCAACGAGCGTACGGTTGAACCGGTTGAGGATAAATTCACCGGCTTCGTGTTCAAGATCCAGGCAAACATGGACCCTAAACACCGCGACCGGATTGCCTTTATGCGTATCTGCTCCGGCAAGTACGACAAGGGCATGAAAATGCGCCACGTACGGACTGGTAAAGACGTGCGGATCGGCGATGCGCTGACCTTCTTCTCCTCCGAGCGTGAGCAGTTGGAAGAAGCCTTCGCCGGCGACATCATCGGCCTGCACAACCACGGCACGATCCAGATCGGCGACACTTTCACCGAAGGCGAAGCACTGGGTTTCACCGGCATCCCGCACTTCGCCCCGGAACTGTTCCGTCGCGTGCGCCTGAAGGATCCGCTCAAGTCCAAGCAACTTCGCCAGGGCCTGCAACAGCTGGCCGAAGAAGGCGCGACCCAGGTGTTCTTCCCGACACGCAGCAACGACATCATCCTTGGCGCCGTCGGTGTGCTGCAGTTCGATGTGGTCGCCAGCCGTCTGAAAGAGGAATACAAGGTCGAGTGCGCTTACGAGCCGATCACCGTGTGGTCCGCCCGCTGGATCGATTGCAGCGATAAGAAGAAGCTTGAAGAGTTCAGCGTCAAGGCCGTGGAAAACCTCGCGATCGACGGCGGCGGTCACCTGACCTACCTGGCCCCTACCCGGGTCAACCTGGCCCTGATGGAAGAGCGCTGGCCGGATGTGAAATTCCGCGCGACCCGAGAGCATCATTAAGGGTTGAGGCAGTAAGTACAGAAAAGGCGAAGCTTTCGGGCTTCGCCTTTTTTTTGATCGCGAGCGACTAGAGAGAGTTTTTCGGTTTAACCGTTAGTCGAAACCGGTCTATCTGCATCGGAGTGTTTCGGCCTATTGGTAGCTGCCTATCTGGAAAACTCCGCGTAACGGGGCTAGTTTTCAGACAGCGCTACGGTTGTTGCAATCAAGGCCTGTAGCCATCAGTGATTCACCTACGAAAGGATGGAATCGGCTATGAAAATCTTTCAACGCATTGTGTTGCTGATCAAAGTGCTGGTCATGCTTTCGCTGGGTACTTCAGCGGCATGGGCCAGTTATCCGGCGCAGGATCACGGCGCGGGCTTCTCGACGGGCATGGCGGGCAGTGGGTTTCATGCGATCTACGCAGATGACTCCGATCCTAAGGGCCAGGACGAAGGCAAGAGTGGTACCGAGGGCGGGGATGATTCAGGCGACGAGGAGGACGATACCCAGGGTTGATCTACTGAGTTTCAGCTAAAAGAAAACCCTTGCTGCCGGACTGATGCGCAATCCGGCAGCAAGGGTTGGTTAACGCGTGAAAGACGCTCCCGAATAAATCCCGGGAGCGTTTTTTTTATGCCCTGATTAAACGACGAATTGCTCGGCGTAATGGCAGGCCACCTGGCGGTTGTCGAGTGAGCGTAGTGCAGGTTCATCGGTGCTGCACCGCTCGGTGGCGTACGGGCAGCGCTTGTGGAAGGCGCAGCCGGACGGCGGGTTGAGTGGGTTGGGCAGTTCGCCGACGATCTTGATTTTCGGCTTGGTCGGATCCGGGTGGATCGTTGGCGTAGCCGACAGCAGTGCCTGGGTGTAAGGGTGCAGAGGACGAGTATAGATGTCTTCTTTAGGGCCCATTTCCACCGGACGGCCGAGGTACATCACCAGCACCTGATCGGCGACGTGACGCACCACCGCAAGGTTGTGGGAGATGAACACATAGGCGGTGTTGAACTCTTTCTGCAGATCCATGAACAGGTTGAGTACCTGCGCCTGAATCGACACGTCGAGGGCTGAAGTCGGTTCGTCTGCCACTAGCACTTTGGGTTGCAACATCATTGCCCGAGCCAAGGCAATCCGCTGGCGCTGACCGCCGGAGAACATGTGCGGATAACGCTGGTAGTGCTCAGGACGCAGGCCCACCTGCTTCATCATCGCCTGGACTTTCTCGCGACGCTCGGAGGCGCTCAGCTTAGTGTTGATCAGCAGCGGTTCAGCGAGCTGATCGCCGATTTTCTGCCGTGGATTCAACGAGGCGTAGGGACTTTGAAACACCATCTGCACGTCTTTGCGCAGTTGCTTGCGTTCGGCCTTGTTGGCGCCGGCCACTTCCTGGCCGGCGATTTTCAGCGAGCCGGAGGAGGGCTCTTCGATCAACGTCAGGGCGCGGGCCAGGGTCGACTTGCCGCAGCCCGACTCGCCTACGACAGCGAGGGTCTTGCCGGCTTCCAGTTCGAACGACACGCCGTTGAGGGCGCGAACCAGGGCGGTGCCTTTGAACAGGCCGCGGGAAACTTCGTAGTGACGGGTAAGGTCGCGGGCGGTGAGAACGACGCTCATTACGCCACCTCCTGATTCAAGGGGTAGAAGCAGCGGGCGAGGCTGTTGGCTTTAGGGTCAAGGCTTGGACGTTGCTGGCGGCAGTTGTCTTGCACATACGGGCAACGTGGTGACAGCAGGCAACCTTGCGGACGGTCATAGCGACCCGGAACGATGCCCGGCAAGGTCGCCAGACGGTCTGAACCCAGGCTGTGTTCCGGGATGGCCTTTAGCAGCGCTTCGCTGTACGGGTGCGCCGGAATGTCGAACAGCTGAGGAACATGACCCACCTCTACGGCTTGGCCGGCGTACATCACGCACACTCGTTGTGCGGTTTCGGCCACCACGGCCAGGTCGTGAGTGATCAGCACCAGGCCCATGTTCTGCTCTTGTTGCAGGTTGAGCAGCAGCTCCATGATCTGGGCCTGAATGGTCACGTCCAGGGCGGTGGTCGGTTCGTCAGCGATCAGCAGTTTCGGTTCACCGGCAATCGCCATGGCAATCGCCACACGCTGGCTCATACCGCCGGACAGTTGATGCGGATAGGCATCCATACGGCTGGTGGCGCCAGGAATTTCGACCTTTTCCAACAGCTCAATGGCGCGCTTGCGGGCGGCCTTGCTGGACAGTTTGAGGTGCAGGCGCAGCACTTCTTCGATCTGGAAGCCGACGGTGTAGCTCGGGTTCAGCGCGGTCATTGGGTCCTGGAAAACCATGGCCAGGTCTTTACCGACAATGCGTCGGCGCTGGCGAGCGCTGAGCTTGAGCATGTCCTGGCCGTCGAAGATGAGCGAGTCAGCAGTGACGATGCCGGGATGCTCGATCAGCCCCATCAGCGCCATCATGGTCACGGACTTGCCGGAACCCGATTCGCCCACGATGGCCAGTACTTCGCCTTTGTCCACAGACAGGTCGAGACCGTCGACCACCGGTACGGCATTGGCGTCGCCAAAGCGGACATTGAGATTCTTGATTTCTAGCAGTGACATGGGAATCTCCTCAGGCGGCGTTCTTGAGTTTCGGGTCCAGCGCATCGCGCAGACCGTCGCCCATCAGGTTGATTGCCAGCACGCTGAGCAAAATGGTCAAACCAGGCAGGCTCACCACCCACCAGGCGCGTTCGATGTAGTCGCGAGCCGAGGCCAGCATGGTGCCCCACTCAGGGGTTGGCGGTTGTACGCCAAGGCCGAGGAAACCCAGGGCTGCGGCATCGAGAATCGCCGAGGAGAAGCTCAAGGTCGCCTGAACGATCAGCGGTGCCATGCAGTTTGGCAGCACGGTGATGAACATCAGACGAGGCAGACCGGCACCGGCCAGACGTGCGGCGGTGACGTAGTCGCGGTTCAGCTCGCCCATTACCGCTGCGCGGGTCAGACGGACATAGGACGGCAAAGAAACCACGGCGATGGCGATGACGGTGTTGATCAGGCCAGGGCCGAGGATGGCGACAATCGCCACAGCCAGCAGCAAGGACGGCAGGGCCAGCATGATGTCCATCAGACGCATGATGGTCGGGCCAAGCAGGCGCGGGAAGAACCCGGCGAACAGCCCCAGCAGAATGCCCGGAATCAGCGACATGACCACCGACGACAGACCGATCAGCAGCGACAGGCGTGAACCGGTGATCAGCCGTGACAGCAGGTCACGCCCTAGCTCATCGGTGCCGAGCAGGAACTGCAGCTGGCCGCCTTCGAGCCAGGCGGGCGGGGTCAGCAGGAAGTCACGAAATTGTTCGCTCGGGTTGTGTGGGGCAACCCAGGGTGCGAACAGCGCGCAAAACACCACGATGATCATGAACAGCAGGCCGGCGACGGCACCTTTGTTCTTCGAGAAGGCTTGCCAGAACTCTTTGTACGGCGATGGATAAAGCAGGCTTTGGTCGACTGCTACTGAGGTAGTTAGAGTGCTCATTAGTAAGATCTCAGCGCTGGTGACGGATGCGTGGGTTGGCAAAGCCGTAGAGGATGTCCACCACGAAGTTGACCATGATCACCAGGCAGGCGATTAACAGGATGCCGTTTTGCACCACTGGATAGTCCCGGGCGCCAATGGCTTCAATCAGCCATTTGCCGATGCCGGGCCAGGAGAAGATGGTTTCGGTCAGCACTGCACCGGCCAGCAGGGTGCCGACTTGCAGGCCGACCACGGTCAGCACCGGGATCAAGGCGTTACGCAGGCCGTGAATGAATACCACGCGCGACGGCGACAGGCCTTTGGCCCTGGCGGTGCGGATGTAGTCTTCACGCAGTACTTCGAGCATCGAAGAGCGGGTCATCCGGGCGATCACCGCCAGTGGAATGGTGCCGAGCACGATGGCTGGGAGAATCAAGTGATGCAGGGCGTCGAAGAAGGCCCCGGTGTCATTGGCCAGCAAGGTGTCGATCAGCATGAAGCCGGTTCTCGGCTCGATGTCGTACAGCAGGTCGATCCGCCCGGAGACGGGCGTCCAGCCCAGGGATACCGAGAAGAACATGATCAGGATCAGGCCCCACCAGAAGATCGGCATCGAATAGCCCGCAAGGGAGATGCCCATCACCCCATGGTCGAATAGGGATCCTCGCTTCAAGGCAGCAATGACCCCGGCCAGCAGCCCAAGGACACCGGCGAACAGCAGGGCAGCTGAGGACAGCTCCAGAGTTGCCGGGAACAGTGAGGTGAACTCGGTCCAGACGCTCTCACGGGTACGCAGAGATTCGCCAAGATCGCCGTGGGCGAGTTTGCCGATGTAGTCCAGATACTGGGCATAGAGCGGTTTGTTCAATCCAAGGCGTTCCATTGCCTGGGCATGCATCTCAGGGTCGACCCGACGTTCACCCATCATCACTTCCACGGGGTCGCCGGGGATCATGCGAATCAAAGCGAATGTCAGCAAGGTGATGCCGAAAAAGGTGGGTATCAACAACCCCACGCGGCGGGCAATAAAACTAAACATCTTGTGGTGTACCTCATCAGCCGGTTAGGCGTGCCCGGCATCATTGGGGTCAACGATGCCGGGAGTTTCTTATCTACTTCACTTGGGTGGTAGCGAAGTTATTAGTGGTGAGGGGGCTAATGTGATAGCCCTCTACGTTCTTGCGCATTGCGGTAAACATTTTCGGGTAAGCCATGGGGATCCATGGTTGGTCCTGATCGAACGTCGCCAACGCTTTTTCATAAAGTGCCGCACGTTCTACCGGTTCAGTTCCAGCGCGGGCCTTGTCGATCAAATCCTGAAACGCTTTGTTACACCAGCGGGCGTAGTTTTCGCCGTTTTTCGCTGCATCGCAACTCAGGTTCGGGGTCAGGAAGTTATCCGGGTCACCGTTGTCGCCAGCCCAGCCGGCCGAGACCATGTCATGTTCGCCATTCTTGGCGCGCTTGAGCATTTCGCCCCATTCCATGACGCGGATGTCGAGCTTGATGCCAATCTTTGCCAGGTCCGACTGCATCATCTGTGCACCGAGCAACGGGTTGGGGTTGGTCGGGCCGCCGCCGTTGCGGGTGAACAGGGTGAGGGCCGTCCCTTCGGGCATACCGGCTTCCTTGAGCAACGCACGGGCTTTGTCCAGGTCGCGAGGCGGGTTCTTCAATGTGTCATTGAAGCCTAGCAGGGTTGGCGGATAAGGGCCGGTGCCAACGACCGCATTGCCCTTGCCATACAGGCTGTTGACGTAGGCTTCCTTGTCAAAGGCGATGTTGATGGCCTGCCGGACTCGCACGTCGCTCATGTATTTGCGGGTGGTATTCATGGCCGTATAGCTAGTGGTCATGGCCGCCAGTTCGTCGACCTTCAGGTTCGGGTCGGCCTTGATGCTCGGGATGTCATCCGGTTTTGGATACAGCGCGATCTGGCACTCGTTGGCCTTGAGCTTCTGCAAACGCACGTTGTTGTCGGTGGCGATGGCCAGGATCAGTGTGTCGGCCGGTGGTTTGCCACGGAAGTAATCCGGGTTGGCCTTGAAGCGCACCTGGGCGTCTTTGTTGTAGCGCTGGAAGACGAAGGGCCCAGTGCCAATCGGCTTACTGTTCAGGTCGTTGGTCTTGCCGGCCTTGAGCAACTGGTCAGCGTATTCCGCCGGGAAAATCGAGGAGAAGGCCATGGCCAGGTCGGCCAGGAATGGCGCTTCACGGCGGGTCAGGGTGAATACAACGGTGTTGTCGTCGACTTTCTCGACGCTTTTCAGCAATTCCTTGAAGCCCATGCTTTCGAAATACGGGAAGCCCACGCTGGATTTGTCATGCCACGGGTGCTTCGGGTCCAGCTGACGCTGGAAACTCCAGACCACGTCGTCGGCATTCATGTCACGGGTCGGCTTGAAGTAATCGGTGGTGTGAAACTTGATCCCTGGTCGCAGGTGGAAGGTGTAGCTCAGTCCGTCCGGGCTGATTTCCCACGACTCGGCAAGGGCCGGTATCACTTCGGTAGTACCCGGTT
The DNA here is from genome assembly GCF_048515765.1 of Pseudomonas sp. H11T01. Taxonomy (NCBI): domain Bacteria; kingdom Pseudomonadati; phylum Pseudomonadota; class Gammaproteobacteria; order Pseudomonadales; family Pseudomonadaceae; genus Pseudomonas; species Pseudomonas sp. H11T01. The sequence continues at coordinate 35,491 of NZ_JBLYED010000019.1, forward strand.
TGAAGTCCACCAGACGATTGAAGATGGTTTCGGACACCGCATCGCCTGTGACTGCAGTCGTGTACTGGACCATATCGAAGCCTTCCGGGCTGGCTTCGGTACAGACCACCAAGGGTTTGGCCGAGGCGCCGACAGCGACACTCAGCAACGCGGCGGCGATGGCCGCACGTAGGGGAAGCATTTTCATCAAGAGCCCTCTGCAATCGCTTGAACAGGAAAAAACCAGACGGCCGACTCGCCGTGAGTCAGCCGTTTGGCAGTGTTTTTACAGAATGTTGAACGGGATGGTGGTCACGAGACGGAACTCGTTGAGGCTGCCGTCAGCCTGGTTTTGGGTGGCACGGTGCGCGGTGTAGGTTGCGCGGATGGCGGTGGCCTTGAGCGGGCCGCTCTGTACGGCGTACGAAGCACCGATGCCGTATTCATAGTGGCTCTCGCCATCCATGTTTTTAACGTCGTAGGCGGTGCCGGTGTAGTGAGTACCGTCGATGCCCCAGCCGCGAGCCTGGTAGATGTTGAACTTCAGACCTGGCACGCCGTATTCAGCCATGTTCAGGCCATAGGCGATCTGGAAGGACTTCTCGTTCGGGCCGTTGAAGTCCGAGAGCAAGGAGTTAGCCAGGTAGATACCGTTGGTTTCGTGCAGGTAGTCGAAGTACTCGTCACCGGCCACCTCCTGGTACGAGAAGGTCAGGCTGTGAGCCTGGTGAGTCAGACCAAACGACAGGGAGTAGGTGTCGTTGTCGATTTCACCCATCTCTTTTTTGCCGGTGTCGACTGTTTTGTAGTAGTTCAGGCCGGTGGTCAGGCTCAGGACAGAACTGTCACCCAGTTCGTGAGTGGCGCCGAAGTAGTACTGGTTCCAGAAGTCTTCAACGTTGGAGGCGTAGAGGCTGGTCTTCAGGCTTTTAAACGGCTGGTAGTTCAGACCAACGATGTTCACGCGATCGGTTTCGGCGTTGTTGTTGGTGTACTCGGTGCGGAATTTCGACAGGCTCTCTTCGGTCCGCGGGGATACGCGGTCGAAGGAACCCGCGTCGAACGACAGGTTGTTCAGCTCTTCGCTGTGCAGGGTCACGCCCTCAAAGCTCGAAGGCAATGCACGGTTACCGATGGTGTCGACAATCGGGGTGCTGAAGTTCTGGCGACCGGCGGTCAGCGTCGTGTTCGATACGCGGAACTTGACGTTGGCCAGGCCTAGTTTGCTCCACTGGCCTTGGGCATCGCCGCCTTCTGTGGTCAGGGTACGGTTGTTGCCCGCGCCTGGACGAGAGCCCGGTGCGCCACCGTTGTTGGACGCCAGATCCTTGCGATCGCGCTCCAGTGCTACGGCGTTGTAGGCGGCCACTTCAGTGCTGACACCGACGGTGCCTTGAGTGAAGCCGGAGTTGTACTTGACGATAGTGCCCTGAACCCAGTTGATACGGCGGTCGGTTGGCGTCGCCACACCGTCTTTGCGGTAGGTGAACTTGCCGCCACGTTTCAGTTGTTCGTTGGCGTACCAGTTACGTGTGGTGCCGTCGACCTTCGAGCCTTCGACAAAGCCTGTTGCGTCGGCTTGAGCGCTGCTGGTGTTGACCGTAACCGGGGTGAATTCCTGGCTCTGGGTTTCTGCGTAAGCCGTGGCGGTTACGCTGCTGATGGCCAAGGCCAGTAACGCGGTGCTGCTCAGTTTCATGGGTGAAGCTCCTTACTTTCTTTTTTTAATGCCGGTCTTTTTTGGTGATCCGGCTATTGGTTTTGAACTCAATCAAGGCATCGCAAACGTTTGCTGGAGGCTGGTTCGCCGATTTCAGGCAACACGATTGCGGGAGAGCGAAATCCGCTCTCCTTGGATCCGGTTAGTTATTTATGGAGTGATGCCGACACCCGAAAAGACGTTGCGGCCGAAGGGGCTGACCTTGAAGCCTTCGACTTTGGCGCTCAACGGCTGGTTGACCGTCGAGTGGGCGATAGGGGTGATCGGTACTTGCTGCTTGAGCAGTTGCTGGGCTTGTTTGTAGAGCACCGTGCGTTGCTCGCGATCAGTCACGATCTTGGCTTGCTTGACCAGCTTGTCGTATTGGGGATCGCACCACATGGAGTAGTTGTTACCGCCAATCGCGTCACAGCTGTAAAGGGTGCCGAGCCAGTTGTCCGGGTCACCGTTGTCGCCAGTCCAGCCGATCAGGCTGATGTCGTGCTCGCCATTCTTGGTGCGCTTGATGTATTCGCCCCATTCATAGCTGACGATCTTGACCTTGAGTCCAATCTTCGCCCAATCGGCCTGAAGCATTTCAGCCATCAGTTTGGCGTTGGGGTTGTAAGGGCGTTGCACCGGCATGGCCCAAAGGGTGATTTCAGTGCCTTCCTTGACCCCGGCGGCCTTGAGCAGCTCTTTGGCTTTTTCCGGGTTATAGGCGACATCTTTGATGGAGTCGTCATAGGACCATTGGGTTGGCGGCATGGCGTTGACCGCCAGTTGACCGGCGCCCTGATACACCGCGTTCAGGATGCTTTGCTTGTTCACCGCCATGTCCAGAGCCTGGCGCACTTCGAGCTGGTCGAAAGGTTTGTGCTGAACGTTGTAGGCGATGTAGCCGAGGTTGAACCCGGGCTTCTCGATGAGCTGCAGTTTCGGGTCTTTTTTCAGCGCGTCGACATCGGCCGGGCGCGGGTGTAGGGTGACCTGGCATTCACCGGCCTTGAGCTTCTGCACGCGCACCGAGGCATCGGTATTGATCGCGAAAATCAGCTGATCGAGTTTGACCCGGCTTGGGTCCCAGTACTGTTTATTGCCGGCGTAACGGATCTGCGAATCTTTCTGATAGCGCTGGAACACGAACGGCCCGGTACCAATCGGCTTCTGATTGATATCGCTGGGCTTGCCGGTTTTGAGCAGTTGGTCGGCGTATTCGGCCGAGAGGATCGAGGCGAAACTCATGGCGATGTTTTGAATGAACGCGGCGTCTACCGAGTTCAGCGTCATCACCACGGTCAGCGGCCCGGTCTTCTCGACCTTGGCGATGTTCTTGTTCAGGCTCATCCCATTGAAGTACGGAAATTCGGTGGGGTAAGCCTTACGGAAGGGTTGCTCGGGGTCGAGCATGCGGTTGAAGGTGAACAGCACGTCATCGGCGTTGAAATCGCGGCTCGGTGTGAAGTACTGGGTCGTATGAAACTTCACCCCTTCGCGCAGGTGGAACGTGTATTTCAGACCGTCCTCGGAAATATCCCAGCTTGTCGCCAGGCCAGGTACGACGCTGGTGGCACCTTTTTCGAACTCGGCCAGCCGGTTGTAGATCGGCTCGGCGGCATCGTTGTCGGTCGCAGTGGTGTACTGCGCGGTATCAAAACCAGCCGGGCTGCCTTCCGAGCAAAACACCAGGCTATTGCCGGCGGCCTGACTGATCGAGGTACCGGCCAACAGACCGGTGCCCAGCAATGCGGATAAAACCAAGGTATGGCGCATGACGCTCCCTCTCTTTTTAGTGTCTTGATCAGCGAGCAATCGTCCCGTCCATGGGACGTGCGGGTATCACTGATCCCAAACCATCGCGTGCAGCAGTGCCGGCCAAAATCGCAGAACTGCCGTACCTCGACGGTATGAGTCGCAGGCTGGGCAGTAAATGCGTAAGGCCTGATAGGCGCGTAGGAAAAGGCAATACGTCCTAGCGCCGCTGCTGTAGTACGCAGCGGTTTCGGATGTAGGCGGATTCTTCGGTCCCGGCAGGTAAAGCAATGGCGACGTCAGGGACGCCGCCGTTGCCAGACCTTATTTGCTGATGCTGACGCCGTAGAAGGAGTTCAAGCCAAACGGGCTGATCTTGAAGTCCTGCACGTTGTCGCGCATGGGTTGGAACACCGTCGAGTGAGCGATAGGTGTCATTGGAACGGCGTCTTTGAGGACGTGTTGCGCCTGTTTGTACAGTTCGGTGCGCTTGGCCTGATCGGTGGTGCGCTTGGCTTCTTTCACGATGCCGTCAAACTTCTTGTCACACCACTTGGAGAAGTTGTTGCCCTGCAGCGAATCGCAGCCGAACAGCACGTTCAGCCAGTTGTCCGGGTCCCCGTTGTCGCCGCTCCAGCCAATCAGCATCGCGCCGTTTTCGCCGCCTTTGGAGCGCTTGATGTACTCGCCCCACTCATAGGTCACGATCTTGGCCTTGATACCGATCTTGGCCCAGTCGGACTGCAGCATTTCAGCCATCAGTTTGGCGTTCGGGTTGTACGGACGCTGCACCGGCATCGCCCACAGGTTGATCTCGGTGCCTTCCTTGATGCCGGCTTCCTTGAGCAGCTCTTTGGCTTTCTCAGGGTTGTACGGCGCATCCTTGATGGTGGTGTCGTAAGACCACTGGGTTGGCGGCATGGCGTTGACCGCCAGTTGGCCGGCGCCCTGGTACACGGAGTCGATGATCTGCTGCTTGTTGACGGCCATGTCCAATGCCTGACGCACTTTCAGTTGAGCCATCGGGTTCGGCTGATCGCTGCCCTTGATCTTGTCCATCACGTTGTAGGCGATGTAACCCAGGTTGAAACCAGCCTGGTCAGGCACCTTCAGAGTCTTGTCTTCTTTCAGCGCCTTCAGGTCGGCCGGGCGTGGGAACAGAGTGATCTGGCACTCGTTCTTTTTCAGCTTCTGAATACGCACCGACGGGTCGGTGGTGATGGCGAAGATCAAATTGTCGATCTTGACGTCGTCAGGCTTCCAGTAGTCCTTGTTCCCGGTGTACCGGATGTTGGAGTCTTTCTGGTAGCTCTTGAATACGAACGGACCAGTGCCGACCGGCTTCTGGTTGATATCGGCGGCTTTGCCTTCCTTGAGCAGCTGGGCAGCGTACTCGGCGGACTGGACCGAAGCGAAGCTCATGGCCATGTTCTGGATGAACGCGGCATCAACTTCTTTGAGGGTGAACTTGACGGTGTGATCGTCGACTTTATCGATCTTGGTGATGTTGGTGTCCATCCCCATGTCGGTGAAGTACGGGAATTCGGTCGGGTACGCCTTACGGAACGGGTCATCCTTGTTAATCATGCGATTGAAGGTGAACAGCACGTCGTCGGCGTTGAACTCACGAGTTGGCTTGAAATACGGGGTGGTGTGGAACTTGACGCCTTCACGCAGATGGAAGGTGTAAGTCAGGCCATCCGGGGAAATGTCCCAGCTGGTGGCCAGGCCAGGAACAACGGCGGTGCCGCCACGTTCGAACTGGCTCAAACGGTTGAACATGGTTTCTGCAGAGGCGTCGAAGTCGGTTCCGGTGGTGTACTGGCCAGGATCAAAACCGGCCGGGCTCCCTTCGGAGCAAAACACCAGGTTAGTCGCCGCTTGGGCGAAAGGTGCGCTAGCTAATAAGCTTGCGCCGACTAAAAACGGAATGACCGCGTGTTTGAGCATGGTTGCCTCATGATTTGTTGTCATTTTTGGAATTATAGGACGACCTCGTGAGTCGACTTGCGGATACTTATGCAGGGCCCGTACCCAATGCAAGATCCTCGGAGGCCACAAGCCTTAAACAGTGGAACGAACGTACACGAATGTCGCATTCGTATAAGTATTGACGCATTTGACCGTTTGCGAGCTATTTTTTCGGTGCGTTGGGTGCACCGGATGAGGGCAGTCGGGGGCGTTTGGTGCACCCGGTTGGGGCTAGGGTGTTACTTATTTATACCCTGTGGGAGCGGGCTTGCCCGCGAAGGCGGCCTGACAGCCGGCCTATCTCTTGACTGGCGTACATATCCATTCCTGCGGTAACGGCCACTTAGGGTTCGCTTTTATAGCAACTCACTTTTGCAGACGCCCAAAAGTAAGCAAAACGCTTCGCCCCGAGCGTACGGCACCTCGCTAAGGCTCGGCGTTCCCTTGCTCCGGCCTTCCGAAGGGGCGGGCAGATCAAAATCACGGCGGCCTACCGGCCGGCCTGTCTGTAGGGTGTACGCATTTCCCCCCGTAGGAGGGTCCGCCGACGGCTGCGATTTTGGCTGTTTCATAGGCACCGAAGTTGTTGCGTGAACGAAGATCAAAAGATCGCAGCCTTCGGCAGCTCCTACAGAAAGTGCTGTCGGCCGAGGCCACGGTGGGGGATTTTCCGACGAGTTTTGGCGGTTGCGTTGGTTTTGGGCGGGCGTCTAATCTTTGGCCGTCGCTGCAGGTCGGCGATCAGACGTGGGATCCTGAAATCAGTAGGGGCATAGCCTCACCACCATAACGGCAAGTGACGGCTCCATTTAGATTAGGAGCAGATACATGGACAAGATAATTCCAGAGCAAACCTTCAATAAAACTACACCCCTTTGCGATGCCCTGAGCGCCGAAGACCTGCTCAAGGACCGTGCCGCTGCGGATCGAGCCCTTGATCACTACCTGGCGCCACCACTCGACAAGCCCAGACGCCCTGACACCCAGCCGGTGAATATCTTCACCGTAGCCTCCAACCTCGACACCGAAATGCTACTGACCAACGCCTCCGAGACGCTCGCCAGCGCCAATGCTATCGCCTGCGACCTGGCCTTCGATCTCGAAGGCTCGCAACGCAGTGTGGTGTTGGGGATTTACCAGATGATCGAGTTGAGCAAGTTGTTGGTGGATAAAGCGCTGGATCAGGTGGATCAGACGTACCGGGTTAGTCCGTAGCGCGAGACTGGGAATGCCAGACTGGACGTGCAGCAATCGCTTCGACTGTGACGCAGAGCGTCACGGGCTGCATTCCCACGCGGGAGCGTGGGAACGATCAATGGATGGCGTTTAAGGCATCAACACTTCAATCGCACCATCGGCCGTCATGCTGACCTGGCTAGTGCCGGCTTCGACTTCCGGGGTCACAGGCGCTGAATCCATGCTGGCGGCTTTCATCATCATGGGGGCGCGCATGTACGGTTGTGGGTAACCGCTGGTGTTGAGGTTCAGGTTGACGATTTTGTAGCTTTTGCCGCCCAGCGCATCGGTGGCCAATTGTGCGCGGGCTTTGAAGGCGCCGACGGCTTCTTTGAGCAACGCATCTTCGCTGGCCTTACGGGTCGGGTTGGCGATGGCGAAGTCCATGCCGCCCATTTTCAGGTCTGTCAGCAGTTCGCCGGTCAGTTTCGACAGGGCGGCGAAGTCCGAGCTTTCCAGGCGCAGTTCGGCACGTTCGCGCCAGCCGGTGATTTTCTGGCCCTTGGTGTCGTAGATCGGGTAGCTGTTGCGGCTGCCCTGGCGCAGGGTGATGTCCTTGACCTGTTTGGCCTGGGCCAGCGCCTTGTTCATGGTGGTGCTGACGTCAGCGGCGAGTTTGGCCGGGTCGGTGTTTTGTTCTTCGGTGTAGAGGGTCACGATCATCAGGTCGCGGGCCACTTCCTGGCTGACTTCGGCGCGCAGGGAAATCTGGTTGTAATGAAGCTCATCGGCGGCCAGGGCCGGTAGGCTGGCGAGGGTGCCAACGCTGAGGACGAGAAGGGCGGCGCTGCGGCTGAATGTATGCATGAAAACTCCTTGAGTGCGATCCGCAGGGATTAGGGTCCGGGCCTGCGTGAAACCATCAGACTGTAGCTTTTATTATCCGGTTCACCTGGTTACAACTTCTATACAAGTAGCAACGGCCGATCGTTCCCCTGTGGCGAGGGAGCAAGCTCCCTCGCCACAGGGGAACGAATATGCCATGTGGCCGTTTGCCGCAGTTTGCCTGTGGAAGGCGCGGCTTGGTTATACTCGTCGCGATCCGCCTGGAGCGCTCATCAGGAGAGCTCATGCTCGCCCCCGTTCAACTACTTTCCGCCACTCGCCAGAACCTTTGGCGTCTGACCTTCATCCGCACCCTGGTACTGGCCGCCCAAGCCGGTTCGGTGGGGCTCGCCTACTGGTTCGATCTGCTGCCGTTACCCTGGTTTCAACTGGCGGCGACCCTCGGTTGCTCGATGTTGCTGTGTACTTTCACTGCCATTCGCCTGCGCACCACGTGGCCGGTGACGGAACTGGAGTACGCCGTGCAACTGGCCTGCGACCTGTTTATCCACAGTGCCTTGCTGTATTTCTCCGGTGGCTCGACCAACCCCTTCGTTTCCTATTACCTGGTGCCGCTGACTATTGCCGCCGTGACCTTGCCTTGGCGCTATTCGGTGATTCTCTCCGGCATCGCCTTGGCGATGTACACCTTGCTGCTGGCGCAGTTCTACCCGCTGGAGACCTTCCCGATCGCTCGGGAAAAAATGCAGATTTACGGCATGTGGCTGAGTTTCGCGTTGGCCGCGGCAGTGATTACCTTCTTCGCCGCGAGAATGGCCGAAGAATTGCGTCGTCAGGAAGAGTTGCGAGCGATCCGCCGCGAAGAAGGCCTGCGCGATCAGCAATTGTTGGCTGTGGCCACGCAAGCCGCCGGGGCCGCCCATGAATTGGGCACGCCGCTGGCAACCATGAGCGTGCTGCTCAAGGAGATGCGTCAGGATCATCACGACCCGCTGTTACAGGACGATTTGAGCGTACTCCAGGACCAGGTCAAGTTGTGCAAAGAGACCTTGCAGCAATTGGTCCGCGCCGCTGAAGCCAATCGCCGCTTGGCGGTGGACATGCAGGACGTCACCGACTGGCTCGATGAAGCGCTGAACCGCTGGCACCTGATGCGCCCGGAGGCCAGTTATCGCCTTCAGCGCTTGGGCCAAGGCGAGGTGCCGCGTCTGGCGCCACCACCAGACCTTACCCAGGCCTTGCTCAATCTCCTGAACAATGCCGCCGATGCCTGCCCTGAAGGGCTGGAGGTGCATCTGGATTGGGATGCCGAGAACCTCACCATCAGCATTCGCGACCACGGCGCTGGCGTGCCGCTGGCGATTGCCGAGCAAATCGGCAAGCCATTTTTTACCACCAAGGGCAAAGGTTTCGGCCTGGGCCTGTTTTTGAGTAAGGCCAGCGTGACACGCGCCGGCGGCTCAGTGAAACTCTACAGTCATGAGGAAGGCGGTACGCTCACCGAGCTGCGCCTGCCTCGTGTCGCCCGAGGAGACGAACATGAGTGACGAGATCCAAGTCGAAGGCGAAGAACTGCCGCATTTATTGCTGGTAGACGACGACGCTACCTTCACCCGCGTCATGGCGCGCGCCATGAGCCGCCGCGGCTTTCGCGTGAGCACTGCCGGTTCCGCAGAAGAAGGTCTGACCATCGCCCAGCAGGACATTCCGGACTACGCTGCGCTGGACCTGAAAATGGACGGCGACTCAGGACTGGTGCTGCTGCCCAAGCTGCTCGAACTCGATCCGGAAATGCGTGTGTTGATCCTGACCGGTTATTCGAGCATCGCGACCGCGGTCGAGGCCATCAAGCGCGGTGCCTGCAATTACCTGTGCAAACCGGCGGACGCCGATGACGTGCTGGCCGCGCTGCTCTCCGAGCATGCCGACCTCGACACCCTGGTGCCGGAAAACCCGATGTCGGTGGACCGCCTGCAATGGGAACACATCCAGCGCGTGCTGACCGAACACGAAGGCAACATCTCCGCCACAGCCCGCGCCTTGGGCATGCACCGTCGCACCCTGCAGCGCAAACTGCAGAAACGTCCCGTTCGTCGCTGAACGGGCGCTGAACGACTATCTTCAGACTCGCGATAACCCGGGCCGATCATCTATGATCGGTTCGACGCGTGTTCTTTTCCCTATAGAGCCTGAACAATGAATCAGAACGCTGAATATTCCGCGGTCAATGATGCCGTGCGTGGGCAATTCCTGCGCCGGGTCTGGCGCATGACTACGCCGTACTGGCGCAGTGAGGAGAAGGGCAAGGCCTGGACGCTGTTAATAGCCGTCATCGCGCTGTCGCTGTTTAGCGTGGCGATTTCGGTGTGGATCAACAGTTGGTACAAAGATTTCTATAACGCGCTGCAAAAGAAAGACGACGCGGCGTTCTGGCAGTTGATTCTGTATTTCTGCGGGATCGCCGCAGTGGCGATCCTGGGGGCGGTGTATCGGTTGTACCTGACCCAAATGCTGACCATTCGCTGGCGGGCCTGGCTGACCGAACAGCATTTCGGCCGCTGGCTCGGCGACAAGAACTACTACCAGTTGGAGCAGGGTGGTTACACCGATAACCCGGACCAACGGATTTCCGAAGACCTCAACAGTTTCACCACCAACACACTGAGCCTTGGGTTGGGGTTGATCCGCACTGTGGTCAGTCTGGTGTCGTTCTCGATCATTCTTTGGGGAGTGTCGGGCAGTATCGAGGTCTTCGGCTATACGATTCCCGGCTACATGTTCTGGTGTGCGCTGGTGTATGCGGTGGTCGGCAGCTGGCTGACCCACCTGATCGGCAAGCGCTTGATCAGCTTGAACAACCAACAACAACGCTTCGAAGCCGACCTGCGTTTTTCCCTGGTCCGGGTTCGTGAAAATGCCGAGAGCATTGCGCTGTATAACGGCGAACCGAACGAGAACAAGCGGCTGAGTACCCGCTTCGGCATGGTCTGGCACAACTTCTGGGACATCATGCGGGTGTCCAAACGCCTGACATTCTTCACCGCCGGCTATGGGCAAATCGCGATTATCTTCCCGTTCATTGTCGCGGCACCGCGCTACTTCACCGGCAAGATCGAGCTCGGCGAGCTGATGCAAATCAACTCGGCGTTCGGCAACGTTCAGGAGAACTTCAGCTGGTTCATTACCGCTTACTCCGATCTCGCGGCGTGGCGCGCCACCTGTGACCGGTTGCTGAGCTTCCATCAGGCCATGACCGAAAACGAAGAGCGGGCGCCGGCAATCGATGTGCAGAGCCAGGGCGATGAGCTGAAAGTGCATAACCTGGGGCTGGACCTGGCTGATGGCCGTCACTTGCTCGCCGGCGCCAATATGAGCGTTGCGGCCGGTGAGCGTCTGATGCTCAGCGGTCGTTCCGGTAGCGGCAAAAGTACTTTGCTGCGGGCCATGGGGCATCTTTGGCCCAACGGCCACGGCAGTATCCGTGTGCCGGCTCAGCGTTATTTGTTCCTGCCGCAAAAGCCTTATCTACCGATTGGCAGCCTGCGTGATGCCCTGAGTTATCCACAGCCGGGTGACGTTTATCCTCACGAGCGTTATGTGCAAGTGCTAGAGACTTGTCGTTTACCGCACCTGATTCCGCGCCTGGATGAGAGCAATCACTGGCAGCGCATGTTGTCGCCGGGCGAGCAGCAACGTCTGGCCTTTGCCCGTGTGCTGCTCTATGCACCGCATTGGTTGTACATGGATGAAGCCACCTCGGCGATGGACGAAGAGGACGAAGCGGCGCTCTATCAAGCCTTGATTCATCAGTTGCCGGGCTTGAGCATCGTCAGCGTCGGGCATCGCAGCAGTCTCAAACGTTTCCACCCACGGCATGTGCGCATCGAAGGTGGTCACTTGGTCGAGCAAACTGTGACGGCGTAGGGAGGATGGTTCACGGGGGCGGTGATCGTACAACCCGGTTGAGCTATGATGCGGGTTCAGCCGTTTGCCGAGAAAGATGTTCACCATGGAAAACCAGATCGACGCGCCACGCCTTCCACGCAAGCGCCGCAGCCTTGCGCAGGAGCTGGTGACGGTACTGTCCGAGCAGATTCGCGATGGCTTGCTCAAACGTGGCGACAAGTTGCCCACCGAGTCGGCGATCATGGAGGCTCATGGCGTCAGCCGCACGGTGGTGCGCGAAGCGATTTCCCGCTTGCAGGCCGCAGGGCAAGTCGAGACTCGCCACGGTATCGGCACCTTTGTGCTGGACACACCGAGCCCGAGCGGCTTCCGTATCGATCCGGCGACCGTGGTGACCTTGCGCGATGTGTTAGCGATTCTTGAGCTGCGCATCAGCCTGGAAGTGGAGTCCGCTGGATTAGCAGCGCAACGCCGCAGTGCCGAGCAGTTGGCGTTGATGCGGGCAGCGCTGGATGCGTTGAATGAAAGTGCGGCCCGTGCCGGAGATGCAGTGGGGTCGGACTTTCAGTTTCATTTGCAGATCGCGCTGGCCACGGGCAACCGCTACTTCACGGACATCATGACTCACCTGGGCACCAGTATCATTCCGCGCACCCGGCTCAACTCAGCGCGTCTGGCCCATGATGACCAGCAGCACTACATGAGTCGTTTGAGTCGTGAACACGAAGAAATTTATGAAGCGATTGCCCGCCAGGATTCGGACGCAGCCCGTGCGGCCATGCGTCTGCACCTGACCAACAGCCGTGAACGTCTGCGCCATGCCCATGAAGAGGCAGAGGCGCAGCGGGGGTAGGTTTTGGAGGTCAAGGCGCAAGAAATTTGTCGCCTCGCAGACCGCCATCGCGAGCAAGCCCGCTCCCACATTTGAACTGCGTCGATCACCTTATCGTGACCAAACGCAGATTTAGTGTGGGAGCGGGCTTGCTCGCGATGGGGCCGGCAGCCATCAAGCAATAGCGTCAGCCAGTCCTCAGTATCGAACGGTCCGCTCTCACCCGCCAATGGCCCTGCGCCTGGCTTGGCCTAGAACACCACACGCCCCTTGTGTCGCCCTTGGCAATCGGGAACGCCATTGGAAAGCAGTTCCTGCCCGGATCTCAGCTTCGACGATGAAATGCAGTTGACGATTATAATTTTAGTTGTACGATGACGTACGACATCAGCCAAGGCTGACGTACTTTTTCATCACAACGTGCTTCCCAGGGTGTTCGAATAATGAATCCACAAGAACTGAAGTCCATCCTCTCCTCCGGGCTGCTGTCTTTCCCGGTAACCGATTTCAATGCCCAGGGTGATTTCCACCGCGAGGGCTATATCAAACGTCTCGAATGGCTGGCCCCGTATGGCGCCTCGGCTTTGTTCGCGGCGGGCGGCACCGGTGAGTTCTTCTCCCTGGCAGCCAGCGAGTACTCGCAAGTGATCAAGACCGCTGTCGACACCTGCGCGACCAGCGTGCCGATCCTCGCCGGTGTCGGCGGTGCCACTCGCCAGGCCATCGAATACGCTCAAGAAGCCGAGCGCCTGGGCGCCAAAGGCTTGCTGCTGTTGCCGCATTACCTGACCGAAGCCAGCCAGGACGGCGTTGCCGCCCATGTTGAGGCCGTGTGCAAATCGGTAAAAATCGGTGTGATTGTCTACAACCGCAACGTCTGCCGTCTGACCGCGCCGCTGCTGGAGCGCCTGGCTGAGCGCTGCCCGAACCTGATTGGCTACAAGGACGGTCTGGGCGATATCGAGTTGATGGTGTCGATCCGTCGTCGCCTCGGCGATCGCTTCAGTTACCTCGGCGGCCTGCCGACCGCTGAGGTCTACGCTGCCGCTTACAAGGCACTGGGCGTACCGGTTTACTCCTCGGCGGTGTTCAACTTCATCCCGAAAACTGCGATGGATTTCTATCACGCCATCGCCCGCGAAGATCACGCCACCGTCGGCAAGATCATTGATGACTTCTTCCTGCCGTACCTGGACATCCGCAACCGCAAGGCCGGTTACGCGGTGAGCATCGTCAAGGCCGGGGCAAAAATTGCCGGCTACGACGCCGGCCCTGTGCGCACCCCGCTGACTGATCTGCTGCCAGAAGAATTCGAAGCATTGGCTGCTTTGATGGACAAGCAAGGTCCGCAGTAAATAATTCACCAGGGCCGCCGAGCAATCAGCGGCCTTCGCGTAAGGAGATTGCTCGTGTCAGATACCAAACGATTCGATAACTACATCGGCGGCCAATGGATCGCTGGTGCCGACTACTCGACCAATATCAATCCGTCCGAGTTGACGGATGTCATCGGCGAGTACGCCAAGGCCGATTTGGCTCAGGTGAACGCCGCCATCGACGCTGCCCGCGCTGCGTTCCCGGCCTGGTCGACGTCCGGCATTCAAGCGCGCAGTGATGCGCTGGATAAAGTCGGCAGTGAGATCCTCGCTCGTCGCGAAGAACTCGGCACGCTGCTCGCCCGGGAAGAGGGCAAGACCCTGCCCGAAGCCATCGGTGAAGTGTCTCGCGCCGGCAATATCTTCAAGTTCTTTGCCGGTGAATGCCTGCGTTTGTCGGGTGACTACCTGCCGTCAGTGCGTCCGGGCGTCAACGTTGAAGTGACCCGCGAAGCGTTGGGTGTGGTCGGTCTGATCACGCCTTGGAACTTCCCGATTGCAATCCCCGCCTGGAAGATCGCCCCTGCCTTGGCCTACGGCAATTGCGTGGTACTCAAACCGGCCGAGCTGGTACCGGGTTGTGCCTGGGCGTTGGCGGAAATCATCTCCCGTGCAGGCTTCCCGGCCGGCGTATTCAACCTGGTGATGGGCAGCGGCCGCGTGATCGGCGATGCCATGGTGAATAGCCCGAAAGTCGACGGCATCAGCTTCACCGGTTCCGTGGGTGTGGGTCGGCAGATCGCGGTCAATTGCGTATCGCGTCAGGCCAAAGTGCAGCTGGAAATGGGCGGCAAGAACCCGCAGATCATTCTCGACGATGCTGATCTCAAGCAAGCGGTCGAGCTGTCGGTGCAGAGCGCGTTTTACTCCACCGGCCAGCGTTGCACAGCGTCCAGCCGCTTTATCGTCACCGCAGGGATTCACGACACGTTCGTCGACGCCATGGCCGAGCGCATGCGTTCGATCAAGGTCGGCCATGCGTTGAAGTCCGGGACTGATATCGGTCCGGTAGTCTCGCAAGCACAGCTTGAACAGGACATGAAGTACATCGACATTGGCCAGTCCGAAGGTGCGCGACTGGTCAGCGGCGGTGGCTTGGTGACCTGCGATACCGAAGGCTACTTCCTCGCACCGACGCTGTTTGCCGACAGCGCAGCCGAGATGCGCATCAGCCGTGAAGAGATTTTCGGCCCGGTGGCCAACATCGTCCGCGTGGCGGATTACGAAGCGGCACTTGCCATGGCCAACGACACCGAATTCGGTCTGTCGGCGGGCATTGCCACCACGTCGCTGAAGTACGCCAACCACTTCAAACGCCACTCCCAGGCCGGGATGGTGATGGTCAATCTGCCGACCGCTGGCGTTGATTACCACGTACCGTTCGGTGGTCGAAAAGGTTCATCCTATGGTTCGCGTGAGCAAGGTCGCTATGCGCAGGAGTTCTACACCGTGGTGAAAACCAGCTACGTCGGTTTGTAACACGCACGACCCTGTAGGAGCGAGCTTGCTCGCGATGTACTCAAAAGCACCGCGGTACTCCTGATGCCCCGCGTTATCGTTGACGACCATCGCGAGCAAGCTCGCTCCCACAATACAAGATTCACCCGCGCATAAAAATAATCAGTGGGAGTACATCTACATGCAAGCGACCAAGCCGACGCATGTCCGCTATTTGATTTTGCTCATGCTGTTTCTGGTGACCACGATCAACTACGCTGACCGCGCCACCATTGCCATCGCGGGCTCCAGCCTGCAAAAAGACCTCGGCATCGACGCGGTCACTCTCGGCTATATCTTCTCTGCGTTTGGCTGGGCCTACGTGGCCGGGCAAATCCCCGGCGGCTGGCTGCTCGACCGTTTCGGCTCGAAAAAAGTCTATGCCCTGAGCATCTTCACCTGGTCACTGTTCACCGTGCTGCAAGGCTATGTCGGTGAGTTCGGTGTTTCCACCGCGATCGTTGCGCTGTTCATGCTGCGTTTTCTGGTGGGCCTGGCCGAAGCGCCATCCTTCCCCGGTAACGCACGCATTGTCGCCGCCTGGTTTCCTACGGCGGAGCGCGGCACGGCGTCGGCAATCTTCAACTCGGCGCAATACTTCGCCACGGTGATCTTTGCCCCACTGATGGGCTGGATCGTCTACCGCTTCGGCTGGCAGCATGTGTTCGTGGTGATGGGCGGGATCGGTGTCGTGTTCTCGCTGGTCTGGCTGAAAATTATCCACAGCCCGCGCCAGCACCCGATGATCAACGAAGCCGAATTCAAGCACATCGCCGACAACGGCGGCCTGGTCGACATGGATCAGGACAAGGGCAAGCGCACCGACGGTCCGAAATGGGACTACATGCGTCAGTTGTTGACCAACCGCATGATGCTCGGCGTGTACCTGGGCCAATACTGCATCAACGGCATCACCTACTTCTTCCTGACCTGGTTCCCGGTGTACCTGGTTCAGGAGCGCGGCATGACCATTCTCAAGGCCGGTTTCATTGCCTCTTTGCCGGCGATTTGCGGCTTTATCGGTGGCGTGTTGGGCGGGATCATTTCCGACTACCTGCTGCGCAGGGGCCATTCCCTGACCTTCGCCCGCAAGGCACCGATCATTGGCGGTTTGCTGCTGTCCACCAGTATCGTCGCCTGCAACTATGTCGACATCGAATGGATGGTGGTGGGCTTCATGGCTCTGGCGTTCTTCGGTAAAGGCGTTGGCGCGCTCGGTTGGGCGGTGGTGTCCGACACCTCACCGAAACAGATCGCCGGCCTCAGTGGTGGCCTGTTCAACATGTTCGGCAACATCGCTTCGATCACCACGCCGATTGTGATCGGCTACATCATCAGCTCTACCGGCTCGTTCAAATGGGCGCTGGTGTTTGTCGGTTGCAACGCGCTGGTGGCGGTGTTCAGTTACCTGGTGATCGTCGGCCCGATCAAGCGTGTGGTGCTCAAAGAGCCGCCGAGTAACGGTCCGGAACTTACCAAACTTTCTCAAGCTCACTCCTGAGGAGCGGCGTCATGCAGTTGATTGAACATTCCGACTCGCCGCGCTACATCCGTTTGCACGAGCTGGATAACGTGGTGATTGTGGTCAACGACCAGGGTGTGCCGGCCGGGACCGAGTTCCCGGACGGCCTGGTCACCGTGGATTTCGTCCCGCAGAGCCACAAGGTGACGCTGGTGGACATTCCCGAAGGTGGTCAGGTGATTCGTTACGGCCAGACCATCGGCTATGCCTTGCAGCCAATCCCGCGCGGCAGTTGGGTCAAGGAAGATCAACTGCGCATGCCCACTGCGCCACCGCTGGACAGCCTGCCGCTGTCCACCGATGTGCCGGCTGCGCAGGCGCCACTGGAGGGGTTCACCTTCGAGGGCTATCGCAACGCCGATGGCACTGTCGGCACGCGCAATATTCTCGGCATCACTACCACCGTGCAGTGCGTGACCGGCGTGCTGAACCATGCGGTCAAGCGTATCCGCGATGAGCTGTTGCCCAAATATCCGCATGTCGATGATGTCGTGGCGCTGACCCACAGCTACGGCTGCGGTGTGGCCATTACCGCCACCGATGCCTACATCCCGATCCGCACTGTGCGTAATCTGGCGCGCAACCCGAATCTGGGTGGCGAAGCGTTGGTCATCAGCCTTGGCTGTGAGAAATTGCAGGCCGGCCAGGTGATGCACGACAACGACAGCTCGGTGGACCTCAGTGAGCCATGGTTGTATCGCCTGCAGGACTCCAGCCACGGTTTCACCGAGATGATCGAACAGATCATGGAATTGGCCGAAATCCGTTTGAAGAAGCTCGATCAACGTCGCCGCGAAACTGTGCCGGCATCCGAGTTGATTCTCGGCATGCAGTGTGGCGGCAGTGACGCGTTTTCCGGGATCACCGCCAATCCGGCGCTGGGTTATGCCTCGGACTTGCTGTTAAGAGCGGGTGCGACGGTGATGTTTTCCGAAGTGACCGAAGTGCGCGATGCCATCTACTTGTTGACCTCGCGCGCGGAAACCGAGGAAGTGGCGAAAGAGCTGGTGCGCGAGATGGACTGGTACGACCGTTACCTGACCAAGGGTGAAGCGGATCGCAGCGCCAATACCACGCCGGGCAACAAGAAGGGCGGGTTGTCGAATATCGTCGAGAAGTCGTTGGGCTCCATCGTCAAATCCGGCAGCAGCGCGATCAACGGGGTGCTCGGCCCTGGAGAACGCTTCAAGCGCAAAGGGCTGATTTTTTGTGCGACGCCGGCCAGTGATTTTGTCTGCGGTACCTTGCAACTGGCAGCCGGGATGAACTTGCATGTGTTCACCACCGGGCGCGGCACGCCCTATGGTCTGGCCATGGCGCCAGTGGTGAAGGTCTCGACCCGCACCGAACTGGCTCAGCGTTGGCCAGACCTGATCGATATCGATGCCGGGCGTATTGCGACGGGGCGAGCTTCTATTGAAGAGCTCGGCTGGGAGTTGTTCCACTTCTATCTGGATGTGGCCAGCGGTAAGAAACAGACCTGGGCTGAACAGCACAAACTGCACAACGACATCACGCTGTTTAATCCCGCGCCGATTACCTGAGACCGGGTCGCCCGCATCGCGAGCAAGCCCGCTCCCACACTCGATCTGCTTTGGGCACAAATTGTGTGCACACCGAAGATTTAATGTGGGAGCGGGCTTGCTCCGGGCGGCGTTCCGACGATAGCGGTCTACCAGACGCAAGCGTCCTTGCTGGCTTATCATTAGCCCCCTAACGACAGGCACAAGGTTCACCAGGCATGCTGGCAATCTTTCTCGAAACGCTGAACATCACCGCGCCGGTGTTTGCCATGTTGTTTTTGGGTGTGCTGCTCAAGCGCATTGACTGGATCAACGACAATTTTATCCATACCGCGTCGGCCCTGGTGTTCAACGTCACCATGCCGGCGTTGTTGTTTCTGGGCATCCTGCATGCTGATCTGCACTCAGCGTTGCGGCCGTCATTACTGATCTATTTCGCCATCGCTACGCTGATCGGTTTTGCCATTGCATGGGGCTGGGCGATCTGGCGTTGCCCACTGGAAGATCGCGGGATCTACACGCAGGGCGCTTTTCGCGGCAATAACGCCGTCATCGGTCTCGCCTTGGCTGCGAGCATGTATGGCGACAATGGGATTTCCCTCGGGGCGATTCTCGCAGGGCTGGTGATCCTGCTCTACAACACCCTCTCGAGCATTGTGCTGGCGGTCTACAGCCCGGTGATCAAGTCTGATCCGTGGAGCATCTTTAAAAGCGTGCTCAGTAACCCGCTGATCATCAGCGTGTTTGCCGCCGCGCCCTTTGCCTGGTTCCAGATTGGATTGCCCCACTGGCTGGAAACCTCCGGCGGGTATCTGGCGCAGACGACGTTGCCACTGGCACTGATCTGCATCGGTGGCACGCTATCGCTGGCGGCATTGCGCAAAAGTGGTGAGCTGGCGTTGAGCGCAAGCCTGGTGAAGATGATCGGTTTGCCGGTGTTGGCGACATTCGGCGCCTGGTTGTGCGGGTTTCGCGGGTCGGAGTTGGGGATTCTGTTTCTGTACTTCGGCAGCCCGACTGCCGCCGCCAGCTTCGTCATGGCCCGGCAGGCCAACGGCAATCACGAGTTGGCGGCCGCGATTATTGTGATCACCACGCTGATGGCGGCGGTGACAACCAATATCGGGATCTTCTTGTTGCAGTGGGGTGGGTGGATTTAAGCCCTCGGATCTTCATTGTTCTTTAGATCCAATCGCGAGCTTGCTCGCGATAGCAATGTTACATCCAGCACAAATGCCAGCCTGTTACTCAGGCTTTTGATAGCTATCAATCACTTCCTGTGCCGCACGAAATGCATCGATTGCAGCCGGCACACCGGCATACACCGCGCAGTGCAGCAGCGCTTCACGAATCTCTTCCACGGTGCAGCCGTTATTCAGTGCGCCGCGCACGTGGCCTTTCAATTCCTGCGGGCACTTCAACGCGGTGAGGGCGGCGAGGGTGATCAGGCTGCGGGTTTTCAGCGGCAAGCCTTCGCGGTTCCAAACGCTGCCCCAGGCGTGCTCGTTGACGAAGTCCTGCAGTGGCTGGGTGAACTCAGTGGCATTGCCCAGTGCACGGTCGACGAAGGCATCGCCCATCACTTGGCGGCGCATTTCAACGCCGGCCGTTCTTGAAGGTGCAGGCTTGTTATCGGTCATTGCGATTCCCTCTTGTGTTGGCGACGCCAGGCGCGCAGTGACGTGAACAACAAAAACGCCACCAGCGCCGGCAGAACGAAAAACAGCATCAAGTGTTCCAGCTTGCCGGCCAGCGGCATGCCGGTGGTGAACGACACCACATGCAGCCCATAGGCCAGATACAAGCTCAGAAACAGCAAGCCTTCCGCGCGGGTAATCCGATAGCCCGAATAGAACACCGGCAGACACAGTACGGAGACCCCGAGCATCACCGGCAGGTCGAAATCCAGCGCATTGGGCGACACGGATAATGGTGTTGGCGCCACCAGCGCGGTGATACCCAGAACCCCCAGCAGGTTGAACAGGTTACTGCCGATCACATTGCCCACGGCAATATCGCGTTGACCGCGCACGGCCGCGATGAGCGAGGTGGCAAGTTCCGGCAGTGAGGTGCTGACGGCAATGATGGTCAGCCCGATGATCCGTTCTGATAACCCAAGGTTGGTAGCCACTTCGACCGCAGCACCGAGCAGCAGATGGCCAGCAAACGCCAGCAGCGCCAAGCCGCAGAGCATGATTACCAGGCTGCGCAACCACGGCGCGCGAGCCTTGGCGGTACCGTCGTCGTGGCTTTGCTGAGGGCGGGCGGAATGCCGCGACTGGCGCAGCAACAACCCGAGATACAGCGCCAGTGCCGTCAATAGCACCAGGCCATCGAGTGGCGTCAGCTCTTCGTCGTAGGCCAGTACGAATACCAACAGGCTGGCGCCGATCATCAGCGGGATGTCCAGCCGCACCAGTTGCCGGGAAACCCGCAGAGGAACGATCAGTGCCGACAGGCCCAGAGTGACGAGGACGTTGAAGATGCTGCTGCCGATTACGCTGCCGACGGCGATGTCGGTGTTTTCCGAGAGGGTCGCTTGCAAGCTCACAGCCATCTGCGGTGCGCTGCTGCCGAAGGCGACGATGGTCAGGCCGATAATCAGCGGACGAACTTTCAGTCGAGCGGCCAGGCGTACGGCGGCGCGCACCAATAGCTCGGCACCAGCGATCAATAACACCAGGCCGCTGAGTAACTGAATCACGCTGAGCAGCGGTAAGCCGGTTAATCCGAAAATGGTCGGGGCTCCAGGGTCAATCGCTGAGGCTTTGCACACGAACCCGGGCAGTGCCGTTGCGCAGCATCCCCAGTTGTTCGGCGGCCTCGTGTGACAGGTCGATCAAACGGCCGCGGGTATGCGGCCCACGGTCGTTGATGCGTACCACCACGGTCTTGTCGTTGCTCAGATTGGTGACCTTCACCCGCGTGCCGAACGGTAACTGGCGATGGGCGGCGGTCAAGGAATGTTGGTTGAAACGCTCGCCACTGGCGGTACGTTTACCCTGATGTTTGGCACCGTAGTAGGACGCGCTGCCCGTTTCGTCATAGCCGCGCGGATCGATGTCATGGCTGGCACAACCGGCCAGCAGAGAGAGCAGGGCACAAGCGCTAAGTAGACGCTTCATAGAGAGGAGCTCCCGAAACGAATGTGGGAGCGAGCTTGCTCGCGATGGCGCCCTGACAGCCAACATTAATGTTGAATGCCAAACCGCTATCGCGAGCAAGCTCGCTCCCACAGGGGTTGAGCCAGGCTTTAGTTCTGGCCCCATACTGGTCAGCCTTCGAGCTTGCTTTTCAGCAGTTCGTTGACTTGTTGCGGGTTGGCTTTGCCTTTCGAGGCTTTCATGGCCTGACCGACGAAGAAACCGAACATCTTGCCGCGTTTGGCTTCATCAGCCGCGCGGTACTGTTCGACCTGTTCGGCGTTGGCCGCGAGCATCTCGTCGAGCACTTTGGAGATTTCGCCGCTGTCGGTCACTTGCTTCAGGCCGCGTTTCTCGATGATTTCGTCCGCACTGCCTTCGCCGTTAGCCATGCCTTCAAAGACCATCTTGGCGATTTTGCCGGAGATGGTGTTGTCCTTGATGCGCAGCAGCATGCCGCCCAACTGCTCGGCCGAAACCGGGGCTTCGTCGATTTCCAGGCCCTGTTTGTTCAACAGGCTGCCCAGCTCGACCATGACCCAGTTGGCCGCCAGTTTGGCGTCGCCACCGATGCTCACGACTTTCTCGAAGTAATCCGCTTGCTCACGGCTCGTAGCCAATACGCTGGCGTCGTAGACCGACAGACCGAACTGTTCCTGGAAGCGCTCGCGTTTCTGCGGTGGCAATTCCGGCAAGGTGGCGCGGATGTCGGCGAGGAACGAATCCTCGATGACCACCGGCAACAGGTCCGGATCGGGGAAGTAACGGTAGTCGTTGGCTTCCTCTTTGCTGCGCATGGCGCGGGTTTCGTCTTTGTTCGGATCGTACAGGCGGGTCTGCTGAATGACCTTGCCGCCGTCTTCGATCAGCTCGATCTGACGACGTACTTCAGTGTTGATCGCCTTTTCGATGAAGCGGAACGAGTTGACGTTCTTGATCTCGCAGCGCGTGCCGAACTCAACCTGGCCTTTAGGGCGGATCGAGACGTTACAGTCGCAGCGCAGCGAACCTTCGGCCATGTTGCCGTCGCAGATGCCCAGGTAACGCACCAGCGCGTGGATCGCCTTGACGTAAGCCACGGCTTCCTTGGCGCTGCGCATGTCCGGCTCGGAGACGATCTCCAACAGCGGCGTGCCGGCGCGGTTCAGGTCGATGCCGGTGGCACCGTTGAACTCTTCATGCAGGCTTTTGCCGGCGTCTTCTTCCAGATGCGCGCGGGTGATGCCGACACGTTTGACCGTGCCGTCTTCCAGCGCGATGTCCAAATGACCTTTGCCGACGATCGGCAATTCCATCTGGCTGATCTGATAACCCTTGGGCAGATCCGGGTAGAAGTAGTTTTTACGGGCGAACACGTTGTGCTGGCCGATTTCGGCATCGATGGCCAAGCCGAACTTGACCGCCATGCGCACCGCTTCCTGGTTCAGCACCGGCAAAACGCCGGGCATCCCCAGGTCTACCAGGCTGGCCTGGGTGTTGGGCTCGTTGCCAAACGTGGTGGCGCTACCGGAGAAAATCTTCGATTGGGTGGCGAGCTGGGTATGAATCTCCAGCCCGATCACGACTTCCCATTGCATGTGTTTCTCCTCAGAAGCCTGTTGGGGTGCGCGTGTGCCAGTCGGTGTTCAACTGGTACTGGTGCGCAACGTTGAGCAGGCGGCCTTCCTGGAAATACGGGGCGAGCAATTGCACGCCGACCGGCAAGCCGTCGACAAAACCGGCTGGCATGGACAAGCCCGGCAGACCGGCGAGGTTGGCGGTGATGGTGTAGACATCTTCCAGATATGCAGCGACCGGGTCGCTGCTCTTGGCGCCGATTTTCCAGGCCGGGTTAGGCGTGGTCGGGCCGAGGATGATGTCGACCTCATTAAAGGCCGCCATGAAGTCGTTCTTGATCAGGCGACGAATCTTTTGCGCCTTCAGGTAGTAGGCGTCGTAGTAACCGGCCGACAGCGCGTAGGCACCGACCATGATCCGGCGCTGCACTTCCGCACCGAATCCTTCACCGCGCGAACGCTTATAAAGGTCGGTCAGGTCTTTCGGGTCTTCGCAGCGATAGCCGAAACGCACGCCGTCAAAACGCGAGAGGTTGGAGGACGCTTCCGCCGGGGCGATCACGTAGTACGCGGGGATCGCGTGCTGCATGTTCGGCAGGCTGATTTCCTTGATCACCGCGCCGAGCTTCTCCAGCTCTTTGACGCTGTTGTGGATCAGCTCGGCAATGCGCGGGTCGAGACCGGCGCTGAAGTATTCTTTCGGCACACCGATGCGCAGACCTTTGAGCGAACCGTTGAGGCTGGCGCTGTAATCGGGCACTGGCTCGTCGATGCTGGTGGAATCCTGCGGGTCGAAGCCGGCCATGCCTTGCAGCATGATTGCGCAGTCTTCAGCGGTGCGCGCCAACGGGCCGCCCTGATCGAGGCTGGAGGCGTAAGCGATCATGCCCCAGCGCGAAACGCGACCGTACGTCGGTTTCAGGCCGGTGAGGTTGGTCAGTGCTGCCGGCTGTCGGATCGAGCCACCGGTGTCGGTGCCGGTCGCCGCAGGCAACAGACGAGCGGCAACCGCTGCGGCCGAACCGCCGGACGAGCCGCCTGGAACGTGTTCCAGATTCCACGGGTTTTTCACTGCGCCGTAGTAGCTCGATTCGTTGGCCGAGCCCATGGCGAATTCGTCCATGTTGGTCTTGCCCAGGGTCACAGCCCCGGCAGCGGCCAGCTTGGCGACCACAGTGGCGTCGTACGGCGCCTTGAAGTTGTCGAGCATCTTCGAGCCGCAACTGGTGCGAATGCCCTGAGTGCAAAACAAGTCTTTATGGGCGATCGGCGCGCCGAGCAGGGTGCCGCTCTCACCGTTCGCGCGGCGTACGTCTGCGGCCTTGGCCTGCGTCAGCGCGAGATCTTCGGTGATGCTGATGAAACTGTTGAGCTGAGGGTCGAGCTGGGCGATACGCGCCAGCAACACTTTGGTCAGCTCTTCGGAAGAAAACTTTTTGTCGGCGAGTCCGCGGGCGATCTCGGCCAGAGTCAATTGATGCATTGCAGGCTCTTTCCCTTTAGTCGATGACTTTCGGAACCAGATACAGGCCGTTTTCGACCGCTGGTGCGATGGACTGATAGGCCTCGCGATGATTGGATTCAGTCACGACGTCTGCGCGCAGGCGTTGGCTGGCTTCCAGTGGGTGGGCCAGAGGCTCGATACCGTCGGTATTCACAGCCTGCATTTCATCGACCAGGCCGAGAATACTGTTCAGGGCGGAGGTAATATGTGGAAGATCGGCATCATTGAGGCCAAGGCAGGCCAAATGAGCGATTTTTTCCACGTCGGAGCGTTCAAGCGCCATGGGATTCTCCAGTGGAAAACAGAACGGATGCTGTCCGTGTGTTAGATTGTCGGAACACTACCGCATTTCTACGGTCATAAGGCCGCGATTGTGGGGGTTGGTGCACAGAAAAGCGGTCAATTTAACATATTGGCGCCTTGCCCAAAATCCCTGTCGTTGTTAGAGTTTGCCGCACTTTTTTACCCACGCGTTGCCTAGGGTCCTTTCCCCATGTTCAAGAAACTGCGTGGCATGTTTTCCAGCGATCTTTCCATTGACCTGGGCACTGCCAACACCCTTATTTACGTGCGCGAGCGCGGAATCGTCCTGAATGAACCATCAGTTGTGGCCATTCGGACGCACGGTAACCAGAAAAGTGTCGTTGCTGTCGGCACCGAGGCCAAGCGCATGCTCGGCCGTACACCGGGCAATATTGCTGCCATTCGTCCGATGAAGGACGGCGTGATCGCCGACTTCAGCGTTTGCGAAAAGATGCTGCAGTACTTTATCAACAAGGTTCACGAAAACAGCTTTTTGCAGCCTAGCCCTCGTGTACTGATCTGCGTTCCATGCAAATCCACCCAGGTTGAGCGTCGTGCCATCCGTGAATCGGCCCTCGGTGCCGGTGCCCGTGAAGTGTTCCTGATCGAAGAGCCAATGGCTGCTGCGATCGGTGCCGGTCTGCCGGTTGAAGAAGCCCGCGGTTCGATGGTCGTCGATATCGGTGGTGGTACCACTGAAATCGCACTGATCTCCCTCAACGGTGTGGTTTACGCCGAATCCGTACGGGTTGGCGGCGACCGCTTCGACGAAGCGATCATCACTTATGTGCGTCGTAACTACGGCAGCCTGATCGGTGAGTCCACCGCAGAGCGCATCAAGCAGGAAATCGGTACTGCCTACCCGGGCGGCGAAGTCCGTGAAGTCGATGTTCGCGGCCGTAACCTGGCTGAAGGCGTTCCACGCGCATTTACCCTGAACTCCAATGAAGTACTGGAAGCTCTGCAAGAGTCTCTGGCAACCATCGTTCAGGCCGTGAAAAGCGCTCTGGAGCAATCGCCTCCTGAACTGGCTTCCGATATTGCCGAGCGTGGTCTGGTACTGACCGGCGGTGGTGCACTGCTGCGTGACCTGGACAAACTGCTGGCTCAGGAAACCGGTCTGCCGGTAATCGTCGCCGAAGACCCGCTGACCTGTGTTGCTCGCGGCGGTGGCCGTGCATTGGAAATGATGGATAAACACACCATGGATCTGCTCTCCAGCGAGTAATTTCGCCAAGAGCTTCTATGCTGTTCCGCTCTCAGGCAGCACTTTGCAGTGCTGCCTGTTGGCGTTTATCTTCTGTCAATCTGCTCCAGGCCGGTTTGATGCCGTATGAATAACGAGAACATTTGCCTGGGAGGAGCGGCTTATTAAACCGCTTTTCGCCAAAGGCCCCTCACTGGGCGTGCGCGTGTTGGTGCTGGTCGTGCTATCGGTCGCGCTAATGGTGGTCGATGCCCGCTTCACACTGCTCAAACCAGTGCGTAGCCAAATGTCGCTGGTGCTGATGCAGTCTTACTGGATCACCGACCTGCCGCAGCGGCTATGGCAAGGTGTGGCCAGCCAATTTGGCAGCCGCACCGAACTGGTCGCCGAAAACGAAAAACTCAAGACTGAAAACCTGCTGTTGCAAGGCCGCATGCAAAAACTGGCTGCCTTGACCGAGCAGAACGTTCGGCTGCGCGAGTTGCTCAACTCTTCCGCATTGGTCAACGAGAAGGTCGAAGTGGCCGAGTTGATCGGCATGGACCCCAATCCGTTCACCCATCGCATTATCATCAACAAAGGTGAGCGCGACGGTGTGGTTCTCGGTCAGCCGGTGCTCGATGCTCGCGGCCTGATGGGGCAGGTGGTTGAGTTGATGCCGTACACCTCTCGTGTGCTGCTGTTGACCGACACCACCCACAGTATCCCCGTTCAGGTGAACCGTAATGGTCTGCGCGCCATCGCCAGCGGAACCGGTAATCCGGAACGCCTGGAGTTGCGCCATGTGGCGGACACCGCGGACATCAAGGAAGGCGACCTGCTGGTCAGCTCTGGTCTGGGGCAGCGTTTTCCGGCGGGCTACCCGGTGGCCACGGTCAAGGAAGTGATTCATGACTCTGGCCAGCCATTCGCTATCGTCCGGGCCGTTCCAACTGCCGCACTGAACCGTAGCCGTTATCTGTTGCTGGTGTTCAGCGATAACCGTACTGCCGAAGAACGTGCCAACGACGCTGCGCAGGCTCAGGAAGCGCAGGATCAGCAAAACGGCGCAGCCCCGATTATTCCGGCAACCGTCCCCAAAACTGTCACGCCGCCAGCGCCTGCGGTGGCTCCGGCTCCGGTTGCTGCAACGCCAGCGCCTGCTGTCGTGCCCGCCAAACCGGCTGCTCATACCCGCTCGCGTCCCGTTAAACCGGCCACCCCGGCAGCGGCGAAACCGCCTGCGGCGGCACCGGCGACTACCACTCGGGAGAGGCAATAATGGCAGTTCATTCGCGCAACGGCTGGATGGTCTGGCTGACCTTCGCCATTGGCCTGTTACTCAGTGTTTCGCCGTTGCCGCAGTTCATGGAGATTCTGCGTCCGCTGTGGCTGGCATTGTTGCTGGCCTTCTGGGCATTGGCGTTGCCGCAGAAAGTCGGCATGGTCACTGCCTGGTGTCTTGGTCTGGCGGAAGACGTGCTGTACGGCACGTTGCTGGGGCAGAACGCGTTGATTCTGACCCTGATCACTTTCCTGGTGTTGTCGTTGCAACAGCGTTTGCGCATGTTCCCGATGTGGCAGCAAAGCCTGGTGATACTGGTGATCTTCGGTCTGGCTCAACTGGCTCAGTTGTGGCTCAGTGCGCTGACCGGTAACCGCCAACCGACGTTGGCGCTGGTATTGCCCGCATTGGTCAGCGCCTTGCTCTGGCCGTGGGTCAGCTTCGGTTTGCGTGGGTTGAGTCGCCGCTACAAAATCAATTGATCCGGTCAGGCTTAGGGTCTGTTGACGCTGGGCGGTTCGTCACCAAACGTCAACAGACGCTACGCATACCTCGACAGGGAGATGTCTTGATGAACCCGCTCTATCTGGCTTCCGGCTCACCACGTCGACGTGAACTGCTAACGCAGATCGGCGTGCCTTTTTCCGCCATCAGTGCGGACATCGATGAAACTCCTCTGATTGACGAATCCCCAGCGGCCTATGTCGAGCGTCTGGCGCGCGGCAAGGCCGAAGCCGGGCGCGCCAAGCTTGCGGTCAGCGAATCCGGCGCACCGATTTGTGTGTTGGGTGCCGATACCGCCGTGGTACTGGATGGGAACATTCTCGGCAAACCGGTTGATGAAGCCGACTCTCTGGCCATGCTGATGGCCTTGTCCGATCGTGAGCATGAGGTCCTGACCGCAATAGCCGTACTCGACGGCCAGCGTTGTGAGTCGCGGGTGGTCCGCAGCCTGGTGCGGTTTCGGTCGATCAGTCGCCAAGAGGCTGCGGCCTACTGGG
Organism: Pseudomonas sp. H11T01; assembly: GCF_048515765.1. Lineage (NCBI taxonomy): Bacteria > Pseudomonadati > Pseudomonadota > Gammaproteobacteria > Pseudomonadales > Pseudomonadaceae > Pseudomonas > Pseudomonas sp. H11T01. The sequence goes on from NZ_JBLYED010000019.1 coordinate 63,548, forward strand.
CCAGCGGCGAGCCGCAGGATAAGGCCGGTGGTTACGGGATTCAGGGGTTGGGTGCGGTGTTTGTCGCAGGGCTCAATGGCAGTTATTCAGCGGTCGTTGGCCTGCCAGTGTGCGAAACCGCAGAACTGCTCGGCCATTTCGGCATACCCTGTTGGCAAAACCTTACAGTGCGCTAAGCGCCGTACCTGAATGACGCGGCCATTATCGTGAATATGCTTGAGCGAGACCCTGCCATGAGTGAAGAGATTCTGATCAACATCACGCCGATGGAATCGCGCGTGGCGGTGGTCGAAAACGGTGTTCTGCAAGAAGTCCATGTCGAGCGCACCCAGAAACGCGGGATCGTCGGCAACATCTATAAAGGCAAGGTGGTCCGGGTTTTGCCGGGCATGCAGGCGGCATTTGTCGATATCGGCCTGGATCGCGCTGCATTTATTCACGCCTCGGAAATCTCCATGCGTGAAGGTCCGGCGGTGGAAAGCATCGGCTCCCTGGTCCATGAAGGGCAGAGCCTTGTCGTGCAAGTCACCAAGGACCCGATCGGTTCCAAAGGTGCACGCCTGACCACCCAACTGTCGATTCCGTCGCGTTATCTGGTGTACATGCCGCGTACCGCTCACGTCGGCATTTCCCTGAAGATTGAAGACGAAGCCGAGCGCGAGCGTCTGAAACAGGTGGTCAGCGACTGCGTGGCGAAGGAAGGCATCAAGGAAGCCGGTGGCTTCATCCTGCGTACGGCCGCTGAAGGCGCCGGGGCCGATGAGATCCTGATGGACATCCGCTACCTGCGAAGACTCTGGGATCAGATTGCAGAGCAGATCAAGACCATCAGCGCGCCGAGCGTTATTTATGAAGATCTGGGTCTGGCCTTGCGCACCTTGCGCGATCTGGTCAGCCCTAAGATCGAGAAAATCCGCATCGATTCCCGGGAAACTTTCCAGAAAACCACACAGTTCGTCGCTGAGCTGATGCCGGAAATAGCAGACCGCCTTGAGCACTATCCCGGCGAGCGGCCGATTTTCGATCTGTACGGTGTCGAAGACGAGATCCAGAAAGCCCTGGAGCGCAAAGTACCGCTCAAATCCGGCGGCTATCTGGTGGTCGACCCGGCGGAAGCCATGAGCACCATCGACGTCAACACCGGGGCTTTTGTCGGCCATCGCAACCTCGAAGAGACGATCTTCAAGACCAACCTTGAGGCCGCTACGGCGATTGCCCGCCAGCTGCGTCTGCGTAATCTGGGCGGAATCATCATCATCGACTTCATCGACATGGAAGATGAAGAACACCAGCGTCAGGTGTTGCGTACGCTGGAGAAACAACTGGAACGTGATCACGCCAAGACCAACATCATTGGTATCACCGAGTTGGGCCTGGTGCAGATGACCCGCAAGCGTACCCGTGAAAGCCTCGAGCAGGTGCTGTGTGAACCGTGCAGCAGTTGTCAGGGCCGCGGCAAGTTGAAAACCCCGGAAACCGTGTGCTACGAGATTTTTCGCGAGATCCTGCGTGAGGCTCGGGCATACCAGGCCGTGGGCTACAGAGTGTTGGCCAATCAGAAAGTGGTTGATCGGTTACTCGACGAAGAGTCGGGGAACGTCGCGGAACTGGAAGGGTTTATCGGGCGGACCATCCGCTTCCAGGTCGAGACCATGTACTCCCAGGAACAATATGACGTGGTGCTGCTCTGAAACGGCATGCTTTACTTTTATTGGAAGCGGCTGGCTTCAGCGTTTTGCATGACTATCGCTTTGGGGGTCACCTGACATGGAGCGTCTGATACGCTTTTTCGTTGCTTTGACCCGCTGGAGTCTGGGGCTTTGCGCGTTGTTGTTGGTGTTGACTGCGCTGTACGTCAGCCTTGGCCGTGAATTCATTCCGCTGGTCGCCGAGTATCGCGGTGAGGTCGAGGCCAAGGCACGCGACACATTGGATATGCCATTGAGCATCGGCAGCCTTGAAGGCAGCTGGAGTGGTCTGGCGCCGATTCTTCTTGCCCGTGATGTGATGGTCGGCGAGGGCGCCAATGCGTTGCGCCTGGATCGCGTGCGGGTGGTGCCGGATGTCTGGGCCAGCCTGCTGGCGCGCGAAGTCCGTATCGCCCATCTCGAACTCAACGGTCTGAAAGTGAGCCTGAAGGAAGACCAGGACGGCCATTGGGCGCTTGAAGGATTGCCGGTTCAGCAGGATCAGTCCTTCGATCCCGAGCAATTGCTCAATCGCATGCAAATGATTACTCAGCTGTCGGTACTGGACAGCCAGGTCACCTTGCAGCCGTTCAATGACACCCCGCTGACCCTGACGTATGTCGGCCTGAACCTCAAAACCGGCGAATCTCGCCAGCGTCTAGACGCTCGTTTGACCCTGCCTGACGGCCAGCCCATGGCCCTGAGCTTGCGCACTCGTCTGCGCGCCAGCCAATGGCGCGAGGGTAGAGCGGATGCTTACCTGAGCCTGCCGCAAAGTGACTGGTCGCGCTGGCTGCCGATGCGGTTGACCCGGCAGTGGAAGTTTTCCGAGCTCAAGGCCGGTGGTGAACTTTGGTTGAGCTGGGGCAAGGGCGCTGTGCAAAGTGCTGCCGTGCGCCTCAATGCGCCACAAATGAAAGGCGCCTATGCCGAGCGCAAACCCATCAAGATAGAGAATCTGGCGCTCAACGCCTGGTTCCAGCGCAGCGATGAAGGTTTTAACGTGTCGCTCGATTCGCTGGCCATGAACCTTGGCGAAACCCGCTGGGAGTCGCACCTGCAGCTCCAACAGTTCGCGGCCACTGACAAAGCCCAGGAACGCTGGCATGTTCAGGCCGATCGCCTTGATCTCACCCCGATCACACCGGTTCTGGACGCCTTGGTACCGGTGCCGGAAAAAGTCGCGGTGGTCATCGACAATCTTAAAGTCACCGGCATCCTGCGCAACGTGCTGCTCGACTACCGCCCGCAGGCGACCGACGACCAGCGCGTCAGCTTTGCCGCCAATCTTGATCGGGTCGGCTTCAACGCCTACCACGGCGCGCCGGCGGCTCGAAACGTAAGTGGCAGCATCAGCGGTGATCTGGGGCAAGGCGAGCTGCGCATGGACAGCAAGGACTTTTCCTTGCATCTGGACCCGCTCTTCGCCAAACCATGGCAGTACATTCAAGCCAATGCGCGGCTGACCTGGAAGCTCGACAAAGAAGGTTTCACCCTGATCGCGCCGTACCTGAAAGTGCTGGGCGAGGAGGGCAAGATTGCCGGCGATTTTTTGATCCGCCTGCATTTCGATCACACCCAGGAAGACTACATGGATCTGCGGGTCGGCCTGGTCGACGGCGATGGCCGCTATACCGCCAAGTACCTTCCCGCAGTCCTCAGCCCGGCCCTGGATGAGTGGTTGCGCACGGCAATTCTCAAAGGCGCGGTAGACGAAGGTTTCTTTCAGTACCAGGGCTCGCTGCACCATGGCGCCCCTGATGGGGCGCGCAGCATCAGCCTGTTCTTCAAGGTTCATGACGCCGAATTGGCGTTCCAACCGGGTTGGCCGCACGTCAGTAAGGTCAGCGGTGAAGTGTTCATTGAGGGCAGCGGCGTACGGATCCTGGCCAGCAAGGGGCAATTGCTCGACACTCAGGTTCGCGATATCTACGTCAATATTCCCCATGTGCCCACTGGCCAAACCAGTCGCCTGTTTCTCGATGGCGAATTCGCGGGTGGCCTGGGCGACGGATTGAAAATTCTGCAGGAAGCGCCGATCGGTACCGCCTCGACCTTTGCCGGTTGGCAGGGCGAGGGTGATTTGCAGGGCAAGCTGAAACTGGATATTCCGCTGGCCAAAGGTGAGTTGCCGAAAATCCTCGTGGACTTCAAAACCGCCAAGGCACGCCTGAAGCTGAGCGAGCCAGAGCTTGAGCTGACTCAGCTCAAGGGTGATTTCCGCTTTGACAGCAGCAAAGGCTTGAGTGGGCAGGGCATCACTGCGCAAGCCTTCGAACGGCCCATTACCGCGCAGATTTTTGCTGATGGCAGAGAGGGCAGCCTCAACACCCGTGTCGTCGCCAAGGGCCAGGTGGCGGTGAAGACACTCACTGACTGGCTGAAAGTCAGCCAACCGTTGCCAGTTTCCGGCGACATTCCTTATCAATTGCAGCTGACGCTCAACGGAGCTGAAAGCCAGCTCGCGGTCAATTCCAGTCTCAAAGGTGTCGCGGTGGATTTGCCTGCACCTTTCGGCATGCAGGCCAGTGAAGGCCGAGACACCATGTTTCGCATGACCCTGCAAGGGCCTGAGCGGCGTTACTGGGTCAACTACGGCGACCTCGCCAACTTTACCTTTGCTGCGCCGAGCGGCGGCATTGCCGATGGTCGGGGCGAGCTGTTTCTGGGCGCTGGCAATGCGGTGTTGCCGGATGCTAAAGGCTTGCGGGTGCGCGGCACGCTGTCCGAGCTTGATGTAGAACCCTGGAAAGCCTTGGTCGATCGCTATGCCGGGCAAGACCCCGGTGGCAGCGCCAAGCAACTGCTGAGCAGTGCCGACTTTCAGGTGGGCAAGCTCATCGCATTTGGCACCACACTCGATAAGGTTTCGCTGCAGTTGAATCGAAAAGCGGACGCTTGGGCGTTGCAGATCGATAGCCAGCAGGCCAAAGGTAGTGTCGGCATCCCCGACGCCAAGGCCGCGCCAGTGGCGATCAATTTGCAATATGTACGTTTGCCTGCAGTAGATCCGACGGTTCAGGCCGACGAAAACTCTCCAGACCCTCTGGCGTCAGTCGATCCTACGAAAATTCCGGCGCTGGATATCTCAATCGGCCAGTTGTTCCAGGGTAATGATCTAATCGGCGCCTGGTCGCTCAAGGTGCGTCCAACCGCCAAAGGTATCGCACTCAATAACCTGGATCTGGGCCTCAAGGGCATGGTGTTGCAGGGTACCGGTGGCTGGGAAGGCCTGCCTGGGGCCAGCAACAGTTGGTACAAAGGCCGTTTGGGCGGCAAAAATCTTGCAGATGTGCTCAAGGGCTGGGGCTTTGCGCCTACCGTGACCAGCGAAGAATTTCATATGGATGTGGACGGTCGTTGGCCCGGTTCACCGGCCTGGGTCGGGCTCAAGCGTTTTTCCGGCAGTCTCAATGCAACCTTGCGCAAAGGTCAGTTCGTCGAGGTCGAAGGCGGTGCCCAGGCCTTGCGGGTGTTTGGCCTGCTCAACTTCAATTCGATCGGTCGGCGCTTGCGCCTGGACTTCTCTGACCTGTTCGGCAAAGGCTTGAGCTACGATCGGGTAAAAGGTCTGCTGGTGGCCAGTAATGGGGTGTATGTGACCCGTGAACCGATCACTTTGACCGGGCCGTCGAGCAATCTGGAGCTTAATGGCACGCTGGACCTGGTCGCCGATCAGGTCGATGCCAAGCTGCTGGTGACATTGCCGGTGACCAACAACCTGCCGATCGCCGCTTTGATCGTCGGTGCGCCGGCGATTGGCGGTGCGTTGTTTCTCATCGATAAGCTGATCGGTGATCGCGTCGCGCGTTTCGCCAGCGTGAAATACAACGTCAAGGGTCCGTGGAAAGAACCGAAAATCACCTACGACAAGCCTTTTTGAAAAACCACGATACAAGCCTATGGAGTAGCATGGCTGCATCCCTTTCAAGGAGTGCTCCATGTCTCTTGCGGTGATTCAAATGGTCAGCCAGAGCGACGTGCTGGCCAATCTGGCCCAGGCCCGGCGCTTGCTCGAGCAAGCAGCGGCTGGCGGCGCCCGGCTCGCGGTGCTGCCGGAAAACTTCGCGGCCATGGGCCGTCGGGATATCGCCGACATTGGGCGTGCCGAAGCGCTGGGTGACGGCCCGATCCTGCCCTGGTTGAAACAGACCGCTCGTGACCTCACCTTATGGATAGTGGCAGGCACTTTGCCGTTGCCTCCAAAGGATCAACCCGGCGGCAAGGTCAACGCTTGCTCCTTGTTGATCGACGAACACGGTGAGGCGGTAGCGCGTTACGACAAACTGCATTTGTTCGATGTGGATGTTGCCGACAATCGCGGTCGTTATCGTGAGTCGGATGACTATGCTCATGGAGACGCGGTAGTGGTTGCGGACACGCCAGTCGGCCGAGTGGGCCTGACGGTGTGTTACGACTTGCGCTTCCCGGAGTTGTATAGCGAGTTGCGCGCAGCCGGTGCCGAGTTGATTACCGCACCCTCTGCGTTTACTGCGGTGACTGGTGCGGCTCATTGGGAAGTGCTGATCCGCGCACGGGCGATCGAGACTCAGTGTTACGTGTTGGCGGCCGCCCAGGGTGGGACTCACCCGGGACCGCGAGAAACCTTTGGTCATGCTGCGATTATCGACCCTTGGGGGCGTGTGCTGGCTGAACAGGATCAAGGCGAGGCCGTGCTGCTGGCCGAACGCGATAGCAGCGAACAGGCGTCCATCAGGGCGCGGATGCCGGTGGCGAGCCATCGGCGCTTTTTCTCACAGGGCGCGCAGCGACCTGTCTCAGAACAATGAATTTAAGGCGCAAAGCATATGAGCGAGTTGTTGTCCTCAGTCAGTGAACACCTTTTAGCGCCCGGCGGCGTGACCATCGAAAGCCTGCAAGCCGTGCTCGGCGACCTGGCTGGGCCGGGCATCGATGCCGCCGACCTGTATTTCCAGGGGCAGATTTCCGAGTCCTGGGCGCTGGAAGACGGCATCGTCAAGGAAGGTAGCTTCAACCTCGACCAAGGGGTTGGTGTGCGCGCGCAATCGGGTGAGAAGACCGGTTTTGCCTACAGCAACGCCATCACCCTCGAAGCCCTGGGCCTGGCCGCCCGTGCCGCCCGTTCGATCTCCCGTGCCGGGCAGAATGGCACCGTGCAGGCTTTCAGTACTCAGGACGTCGCTCAACTCTACGCGCCGGACAATCCGCTGGAGGTCATCAGCCGCGCTGAAAAGGTTGAGTTGCTCAAGCGCGTTGATGCTGCGACCCGGTTGCTGGACCCGCGCATTCAACAAGTCACGGTGAGCATGGCCGGGGTCTGGGAGCGGATTCTGGTGGCATCCACCGACGGCAGCCTGGCGGCTGACGTGCGTCCATTGGTGCGGTTCAATGTCAGCGTCATCGTCGAACAGAATGGTCGCCGCGAACGCGGTGGTCACGGCGGTGGCGGGCGTACCGATTACCGTTACTTCCTCGGCGAAGACCGCGCCATGGGCTATGCCCGTGAAGCGCTGCGTCAGGCGTTGGTCAACCTCGAAGCGATCCCGGCACCGGCCGGCACTTTGCCGGTAGTTCTCGGTTCTGGATGGTCTGGCGTACTGTTGCATGAAGCGGTAGGTCACGGTCTGGAAGGCGACTTCAACCGTAAAGGCAGCTCGGCTTACAGCGGGCGTATGGGCGAAATGGTTGCTTCCAAGCTCTGCACCATCGTCGACGACGGCACCCTGGCGGGTCGCCGTGGCTCCTTGAGCATCGACGACGAAGGCACTCCGACTGAGTGCACCACGCTGATCGAAAACGGCGTACTCAAAGGCTATATGCAGGACAAGCTCAACGCCCGCCTGATGGGCGTGGCCCGTACCGGCAACGGCCGTCGCGAGTCATACGCGCACTTGCCGATGCCGCGGATGACCAACACCTACATGCTCGCGGGCGAAAGCGATCCGGCCGAAATCATTGCCTCGGTGAAAAAGGGCATCTACTGCGCCAACCTCGGCGGTGGTCAGGTGGACATCACCAGCGGCAAGTTCGTGTTCTCCACCAGCGAGGCCTATTTGATCGAAGACGGCAAAATTACCGCGCCGGTCAAAGGCGCAACGTTGATTGGTAACGGTCCGGAAGCCATGAGCAGAGTGTCGATGGTCGGTAACGACCTGGCGCTGGATAGTGGTGTGGGGACGTGTGGCAAGGATGGGCAGTCGGTGCCGGTGGGTGTCGGCCAGCCAACATTGAAAATCGACGCGATCACCGTGGGTGGCACGGGCGCTTGAGAGGGAGCCTTGGGTGGGCGAACCGCATTGCGGTACAACCCACCCGGGGTCGAAGACTAACGCAGACCGCGTTGTGTCTCGTCCAGCTCACGGATGTACTTGAAGATTTTTCGGCTGGCAGCAGGTGGCTTGCTTTGCGCAAGTTCATGCTGGGCCTGACGGATCAAGGAACGCATTTGCTGGCGATCCGCGTCCGGGTAGTCGATGACGAACTTCTCCAGGACGCCGTCATCGCCCGCGATCAAGCGATCGCGCCAACGTTCAAGGCCGTGGAAACGTTCGTTGTACTGCCGAGTGGAGGCATCGAGTTGATCAAGCAACATCAGAATGGCGTCAGTGTCCTGATCGCGCATCAGTTTGCCGATGAACATGAGGTGCCGTTTACGCGCGATATTCGCGGTGTGCTTGGGCGCATCGTTCAGAGCCCGGCGCAAGGCGTCGGTCAATGGTAGTTTTGCCAGCAAGTCAGGCTTGAGTGTTGTAAGGCGCTCGCCAAGATCAACCAGAGCATGCAGCTCACGTTTGACCTGGGATTTGCTTTTTTCTCCCCCGTCGAGGGAGTCGTCGTAAGAATCAACCATGGTGGCAGTCCGCAAAGAAACGCCGCCATGATAACCAGTCGGGGGCCGCTTGTCCGGCCCGGTCGCTCGAAGGCCTTAACCGAAAGCAGAATTTGAGTGGAGAACACCATGAGTGCAGCAGAAAGCGTCGGCCCACAAGCTTTGCCGGCACTGCAGGAACAAGTCGAGCAGATCATCGCCGAGGCTAAACGCCAGGGCGCCAGCGCCTGCGAAGTCGCAGTGTCTCTGGAGCAGGGTCTGTCGACCTCGGTTCGCCAGCGGGAAGTCGAAACCGTTGAGTTCAACCGTGACCAGGGCTTTGGCATCACCTTGTATGTCGGCCAGCGCAAAGGCTCGGCCAGCACCTCGGCCAGCGGTCCGGAGGCGATTCGCGAAACCGTCGCCGCCGCTCTGGCCATCGCAAAACACACTTCGGAAGATGAAAGCTCGGGTCTGGCTGATGCCGCCTTGATGGCCAAGGACTTGCCGGATTTCGACCTGTTCCATGCCTGGGACATCACGCCGGAACAAGCCATCGAGCAGGCATTGGCCTGTGAAGCGGCAGCGTTTGCCACCGACAGCCGGATCAAGAACGCCGATGGCACCACCCTGAGCACCCATCAGGGCTGCCGTGTGTATGGCAACAGTCACGGGTTTATCGGCGGTTACGCGTCGACCCGACACAGCCTGAGCTGCGTGATGATCGCCGAAGCCGACGGTCAGATGCAGCGTGATTACTGGTATGACGTGAATCGCCAGGGCGAATTGCTCGCGGATCCGGTCAGCATCGGCCAGCGTGCTGCGCAACGGGCGGCGAGCCGTCTGGGGTCACGTCCGGTTCCCACCTGCGAAGTGCCGGTGCTGTTTTCCGCAGAACTGGCCGGTGGTCTGTTCGGCAGCTTCCTCGGGGCGATCTCCGGCGGCAACCTGTACCGCAAATCGTCGTTCCTCGAAGGCACACTGGGTCAGCGGTTGTTCCCGGAATGGTTGACCCTGGATGAGCGCCCGCACTTGATGCGTGGCCTGGCCAGCTCGGCGTTCGATGGCGACGGTCTGGCGACTTACGCCAAGCCTTTCGTTGAAAACGGCCATTTGGTTTCTTACGTGCTGGGCACTTACTCCGGTCGCAAACTGGGCATGCCAAGCACCGCCAACGCTGGCGGCGTACATAACCTGTTCGTCACCCATGGCGACGAAGACCAGGCTGCGTTGTTGCGTCGGATGGGACGCGGTCTGTTGGTCACTGAGTTGATGGGCCAGGGCTTGAACATGGTTACCGGCGATTATTCCCGTGGTGCTGCGGGCTTCTGGGTGGAAAACGGCGAGATCCAGTTCGCTGTGCAGGAAGTGACCATTGCCGGCAACATGCGCGATATGTTCCAGCAGATTGTCGCGGTCGGTAATGACCTGGAACTGCGCAGCAATATCCGCACGGGTTCGGTGTTAATCGAGCGGATGACTGTCGCCGGTAGCTAAACGGCCACAGCTTCAAAAAAAGGCACGTCATCCAATGGGTGACGCGCCTTTTTTTGTTGGAGGTCTGTGCATCGGGTTTTGTTTGATGATGGTGATGGATACAGCGTTGGCGTAGTGGAGCGTTGCGTAGACAAGGGCGAGCCTACTTTTACTCGCCTTCGTCGAAGTAGCGGTTGATCAAATCGACCAACGCGTCTAACGCTTCCTGCTCTTGCTCACCTTCAGTGAGGAGATGGATTTTGGTGCCTTTGCCAGCAGCCAGCATCATCATGGCCATGATGCTTTTACCGTCGACCGTGGAATCGGGCGTGCGTCCTACTCTGATCGTGCAATCCTTGAACTGACCGGCGACGCCGACGAACTTGGCAGATGCTCGGGCATGTAAACCCAGCTTGTTGATAATTTCAATTTCCAGAGCGGGCATCGCGGTGTGGATCCTTTAGCTTAGGTCGCGGTGGCGAACCTGGACGTTCTTCAGGGACTTTTGCAGAGCCTGGCCCAGACGTTCGGTCAGGTAGACGGAGCGGTGATGCCCGCCGGTGCAGCCAATGGCGATGGTGACGTAAGCGCGGTTGCTGGCGGCAAAACGGGGCAGCCACTTCAGCAGATAGGTAGAGATATCCTGGAACATTTCTTCGACGTCCGGTTGTGCGGCCAGATAGTCGGCAACCGGCTGATCCAGCCCGGACTGATCGCGCAACTCCGGTTTCCAGTACGGATTGGGTAAGCAACGCACGTCGAACACCAGGTCGGCGTCGACCGGCATACCGCGCTTGAAACCGAAAGATTCGACCAGAAATGCTGTGCCGGGCTCCGGCTGGTTCAGCAGGCGAAGCTTGATAGTGTCGCGCAGCTGATACAGGTTCAGATGGGTGGTGTTGACCTTCAGATCAGCGAGGTCAGCAATCGGCCCAAGCAGGTTGGTTTCATCGTCAATGGCTTCGGCGAGAGATCGATTGGCGTTGCTCAGGGGATGGCGTCGACGGGTCTCCGAGAAGCGCTTGAGCAGGGTTTCTTCGTCGGCGTCCAGATACAGCACGTCGCATTGGATGTGCCGGCTGCGCACCTCCTCCAGAAGTTCGGGAAAACGCGACAAATGGCTGGGCAAGTTACGGGCGTCAATGGAAACCGCAACCAGCGGTTGTGCCAGTTCAGTGTGAATCAACGCGCGTTCGGCCAGTTCCGGAAGCAGGCCGGCTGGCAGGTTGTCGATGCAGTAGTAACCGTTGTCCTCCAATACATCGAGGGCGGTGCTTTTACCCGAGCCGGAGCGGCCACTGACGATGATCAAGCGCATGATTAGTGACCGTTCTGCTCGTCCAGGACAACCTGGTACAGGGCTTCATTGGTTGCGGCGCTGCGAAGTTTTTCGCGCACTTCCTTGCGGTCCAGCATGCTGGCAATCTGCCGGAGCAGTTCCAGGTGCGCATCGGTAGCGGCTTGCGGGACCAGCAGGACAAACAGCAGGTCGACCGGGGCACCATCGATGGCGTCGAAATCTATGGGGGCGTCCAGGTGCATCAAGGCACTGATGGGCGACTCGCAGCCTTTGAGGCGGCAGTGGGGAATGGCGATGCCGTTGCCAAAACCGGTGGAACCGAGTTTTTCACGGGCAATCAGACTCTCGAAGACATCTTGCATCTCCAGATCCGGCACTTCGCGGCTGATCAGGTTGGCAATTTGTTCAAGGGCGCGCTTTTTACTGCCGCCCGGCACGTTCACCAAAGAACGGCCGGGGGTCAGGATGTTTTCAAGTCGGATCATGGGTTGGGAGTGTTAACGACCTGTTGCGCCCTGGAGGACACTTTGGGTCTTTTCCTTATGCTTTTTGAGTTGGCGATCCAGCTTGTCGGTGAGTGCGTCGATCGCCGCATACATGTCTTCATGCTCGGCGTTGGCGACCACTTCATTGCCGGGGATATGCAAGGTAGCTTCGATTTTCTGCTTCAGCTTCTCGACCGTCATCGTGACTTGCACGTTAGTGATCTTGTCGAAATGCCTTTCCAATCGCTCAAGCTTTTCGCCGATGTAGGCGCGCAGAGGTTCGGTCACTTCCAGTTGGTGTCCACTGATGTTGACTTGCATACAGCTTCTCCTTCGTTGCCAGTGCATAAGGCGGCAGGCTGGTTTGCCTGCCACTAGGCTGTGTCCGAAAACTTTCTGGGTTTTCAAACACACCCTGGAACGCTGTGGCGTGGCCCGTTACATCAACCGCTTGCGTTCGCTCGAAGGCGCGATTCCAAGGGATTCGCGGTACTTGGCGACGGTGCGGCGGGCTACCTGAATGCCTTGTGCCTCCAGTAAACCAGCGATCTTGCTGTCACTCAACGGCTTTTTCTGATTTTCCGCGGCAACCAGTTTTTTGATGATCGCGCGGATCGCCGTGGACGAGCATTCACCGCCTTCAGAGGTACTTACGTGGCTGGAGAAAAAGTATTTCAGTTCGTAGATACCGCGCGGGGTATGCATGAATTTTTGCGTGGTGACCCGCGAAATCGTCGACTCGTGCATGCCGACCGCCTCGGCGATGTCATGCAGCACCAGCGGTTTCATCGCCTCATCGCCGTACTCGAGAAAGCCGCGCTGATGCTCGACGATCTGGGTGGCAACTTTCATCAGGGTTTCGTTGCGACTTTGCAGGCTCTTGATGAACCAGCGGGCTTCCTGCAACTGGTTGCGCATGAAGGTGTTGTCGGCGCTGGTGTCGGCGCGACGCACGAAACCGGCGTACTGCGGGTTGACCCGCAGGCGTGGCACGGATTCCTGATTAAGCTCTACCAGCCAGCGTTCGTTGTCCTTGCGCACGATCACGTCAGGGACGACGTATTCGGCTTCACTGGACTCGATTTGCGAGCCCGGGCGCGGGTTGAGGCTTTGCACCAGCTCGATGATCTGGCGCAGCTCGTCTTCCTTAAGCTTCATGCGGCGCATCAGCTGACTGTAGTCGCGGCTACCGAGCAGGTCGATGAAGTCGATGACCAGGCGTTTTGCCTCAGTCAGCCAAGGTGTTTTGGCTGGCAATTGGCGCAGTTGCAGCAACAGGCACTCGCCCAGGTTGCGCGCACCGATGCCGGCCGGCTCGAATTGTTGGATGCGATGCAGGACGGCTTCAATCTCGTCTAGTTCGATGTCCAGTTCCGGGTCGAAGGCTTCAAGGATTTCCTCGAGGGTCTCGTCCAGGTAGCCCTGATTGTTGATGCAGTCGATCAGGGTTACGGCGATCAGGCGATCGGTGTCGGACATAGGCGCGAGGTTGAGTTGCCAGAGCAAATGGCTCTGCAGGCTCTCACCAGCCGATGTGCGGGTGGTGAAGTCCCACTCGTCGTCATCGTTGCTCGGCAGGCTGCTGGCGCTGGTCTGGTAGACATCTTCCCAGGCAGTGTCGACCGGCAGTTCGTTAGGGATACGCTCGTTCCAGTCGCCTTCCTCGAGGTTATCCACTGTCGGGGCGGATTCCTGGTAGGAAGGTTCCTGAACATCTGCGTTGGGTTTCTGCTCGACGTTGTCGGCCAGAGGGTCGGTGTTATCGAAGTCGTCGCCCTCTTCCTGGCGTTCGAGCATCGGATTGGACTCCAGTGCCTCCTGAATTTCCTGTTGCAGGTCCAGGGTCGACAATTGGAGCAGGCGGATGGCCTGTTGCAGCTGCGGTGTCATCGTCAGCTGCTGGCCCATTCTCAAGACTAGCGATGGTTTCATGGCAGGGGCTTAACACCTTATTCGCCGGCGCGCATGCGCCATCCACTACAGGGCGCCGAAGCGCCAAACATAAGCAAATTATATGCCTGAAACTGGAGTGTTTGCCTAGAGCGCTGTAACAATAAAATTTTAAAGGATCTTATTGCTACCGACGCTCTGGCGACTAGCCAGGCACCTCAACGCTTACAGGCGGAACTCATGGCCCAGATACACTTCCTTGACCAGTTCGTTGGCCAGGATGGTTTCTGAATCGCCTTCGGCAATCAGTTGGCCGTCATTGACGATGTAAGCGGTCTCGCAGATATCCAGGGTTTCACGGACGTTGTGGTCGGTGATCAGTACGCCGATGCCCTTGGCCTTCAAGTGATAAATGATCTGCTTGATGTCGCCCACGGAGATCGGGTCCACACCGGCAAAAGGTTCGTCGAGCAGGATGAACTTCGGTGCGGTGGCCAAGGCGCGGGCGATTTCCACGCGGCGGCGTTCACCACCGGAGAGGCTCATGCCGAGGTTGTCGCGAATGTGGCTGATGTGGAACTCCTGCAGCAGGCTTTCCAGCTCCTTGCGACGGCCGGCCTTGTCGAGCTCCTTGCGGGTCTCGAGAATGGCCATGATGTTGTCGGCTACCGACAGTTTGCGGAAGATCGATGCTTCTTGCGGAAGATAGCCGATACCTGCCCGTGCACGACCGTGCATCGGCTGGTGGCTGACATCCAGGTCGTCGATCAGGACGCGGCCCTGATCGGCCTGAACCAGTCCGACAATCATGTAGAAACAGGTGGTCTTGCCGGCGCCGTTAGGGCCGAGCAGGCCGACGATCTGGCCGCTGTCGATGGACAGACTGACGTCGCGCACGACCTGACGGCTCTTGTAGCTCTTGGCCAAATGCTGAGCTTTCAGAGTTGCCATTACTGGGCCTTCTGCTCGTCGGTTTTCTTTTTCGGCTGGATGACCATGTCGATCCGCGGGCGTGGAGCCGTGACCGAAGTGCCGGTGGCGCGGCCGGCGTTAGCGACCTGCTTGACGGTGTCGTAGACGATTTTTTCGCCTTCGGTGGTGTTGCCTTCGTTGATCACCTTGGCCCTGTCGATCAGCACGATCCGGTTTTGCGCGGCGTGATACTGAATGGTCACGGCATAACCCTGGACAGGCTTTGGATCTGTCGCCTTCTGCAGCTGTTCGAAGTAAGCCAGGTTGCCCACCGAGGTCACCACGTCGATTTCGCCTGCCGGGGTGCGGGTGATGGTCACGGTATTGCCGGTGATCTTCATCGAACCCTGAGTGATGATGACGTCGCCTTTGTAAGTGGCTATGCCTTGTTTGTCATCGAGTTGGGCGTCGTCGGCCTGAATGCGGATGGGTTGCTGGCTATCAGTCGGCAGAGCCCAGGCGCTCACGCTTCCCAGTGCTGCGCTCAGGCTGAGCAAAATAGGGAGGGTTTTAACGAGCCTCATACTGTCCTCTTACGTTCGATAGCAGGTGCATCCTGCCTTCTTCCAAATACGCTTTCATTCCCTTGCCCGTAGACACGCCACCGGCGCCGTCGATTCTAACGGCTTGCTCGGTCTGCGCATATTGCTTCTGAGGGAATACAGTCATACGACTACTGGTAATAATCGTCGCGCGGTTTTTCTCATCGGTACGTGCAATACGTACTGAATCAATCAATTCAACTTCAGTGCCGTCCGGATTGACCTCGCCGCGTTCGCTCTGGACGTGCCAGGGGAATGTCGTGCCGCGATACATTTGCAGGTCGGGCTTGGTCAGCAACGTCACTTCAGTTGCTTTCAGGTGTTCGACCTTGTCGGAAGTCATTTCGTACTGCAACTTGCCATCGGGCAGGAACTGTACGCTGTGGGCGTTGATGGCGTAGTAGTCAATGGCGCTTTCGTCGACGACCGCCGTCGGCCGCTCCATAAAGCGTTCCGGGCTGATGTTCCAGTAGCCAACGGCCGCGAACAGGGCGGCGATGACTCCGAAAATCAAAATGTTGCGAATCTTTTTGATCGACATAGGGACTCTACAGGTAGGCGGCGTTGGCCGCTTCAAGGCTGCCTTGGGCGCGCAGGATCAACTCGCAAAATTCGCGTGCCGCCCCTTCGCCACCACGGGCCTGTGTAATGCCGTGCGCATGTTCACGGACGAAACTGGCGGCGTTGGCAACAGCCATGCCCAGGCCGACGCGACGAATCACCGGCAGGTCGGGCAGATCGTCACCGAGGTAGGCGACTTGTTCATAGCTTAGGTTGAGTTGAGCAAGAAGCTCGTCGAGTACGACCAGTTTGTCTTCGCGGCCCTGATAAAGATGGGGGATGCCGAGATTTTTCGCGCGACGCTCGACCACTGGGGTCTTGCGGCCGCTGATAATAGCCGTTTGCACACCCGTGGCCATCAGCATCTTGATGCCTTGGCCGTCGAGGGTGTTGAAGGTTTTGAACTCGCTGCCGTCTTCGAGAAAGTACAGGCGACCATCAGTCAGCACACCATCGACGTCGAAAACCGCCAGTTTGATGTTTTTGCCGCGTTGCAACAGATCGGTATTCATTACATTACTCCCGCACGCAGCAAGTCATGCATATTCAAAGCGCCAACCGGGCGATCATCGCTGTCGACCACCACCAGTGCGTTGATCTTATTGTCTTCCATGATCTTCAGGGCTTGGGCTGCGAGCATTTCGGCACGGGCGGTCTTGCCGTGGGCGGTCATCACTTCATCGATGGTGGCGCTGTGGATGTCAATGGAGCGATCCAGTGTGCGACGCAAATCACCGTCAGTGAAAATCCCGGCCAGACGTCCGTCGGCCTCAAGCACCATTGTCATGCCAAGACCTTTGCGGGTCATTTCCATCAATGCTTCTTTCAGCAGGGTGCCACGCTGCACTTGAGGCAGTTCCGTGCCTGCATGCATGACGTTTTCCACTTTCAGCAACAGGCGACGACCCAGGGCGCCGCCCGGGTGGGAGAAGGCGAAGTCTTCGGCGGTAAAACCCCGTGCTTCAAGCAAGGCGACCGCCAATGCGTCGCCCATTACCAGGGCGGCGGTGGTCGAGGACGTCGGAGCCAGGTTCAGCGGGCAGGCTTCGTGCTCGACATTTACATTTAGATTGACCTCGGCGGTCTTGGCCAGCACTGAATCAGGATTACCGGTCATGCTGATCAACTGAATGCCCATGCGCTTGATCAGCGGCAGCAGGGTGACGATTTCATTGGTGGAGCCGGAGTTGGACAACGCGAGGATGATGTCATCGCGGGTAATCATGCCCATGTCACCGTGGCTGGCTTCTGCCGGGTGGACAAAAAATGCCGTGGTGCCGGTGCTGGCCAGAGTCGCAGCAATTTTGTTGCCGATGTGCCCGGACTTACCCATGCCGACCACAACCACGCGGCCTTTGCTGGCCAGAATCATCTCGCAAGCGCGTACGAAGTCTGCATCGATATGGGCCAGCAAGCCTTCTACGGCCTCCAGCTCGAGGCGGACTGTGCGTTGTGCTGATTGAATCAGGTCACTGGATTGGCTCATGACAGAAGTCGTATACCCTGGTGAAAAGGCGGCGATTATAACGGTAATGATCAATTCCCTCACGCTAGTTCGTCAGGCATTGTTTTGCTACAACTCCTTGAACCGTTCTATTTGCCTGCTTTTCGCCTGTCTTGACCCTGAACTGGCACGGCTTCGGCCTTGGGCGCTCCGCATCAGCAGTGATATAGTTCGCCGCCAGTTCGGCCTGCCCAGGATGTATGTGCTTCCGGTAGGGAGCCAGGCGTCCGAGTGAGAGGCTGCATCGCAAGGAGTTTAGATGAGTGCCGATAACGCCTACGCGGTCGAGCTGAAGGGACTGTCCTTCAAGCGCGGTACGCGCAGCATCTTCAATAACGTTGATATTCGTATTCCGCGGGGAAAGGTCACCGGCATCATGGGACCTTCCGGCTGCGGCAAAACCACACTGTTACGCCTGATGGGTGCGCAGTTGCGGCCCAGTGGCGGCGAAGTTTGGGTCAATGGGCAGAATCTGCCGAAGCTTTCGCGTAGCGACCTGTTCGACGCGCGCAAGCAAATGGGCGTGTTGTTTCAGAGCGGTGCACTGTTCACGGACCTGGACGTTTTCGAGAACGTCGCGTTTCCGTTGCGCGTTCATACCCAATTACCCGATGAAATGATCCGCGACATCGTTCTGCTGAAATTGCAGGCGGTTGGGCTGCGGGGTGCCATCGATCTGATGCCCGACGAATTGTCGGGCGGCATGAAGCGTCGCGTCGCATTGGCGCGAGCCATTGCCCTCGATCCGCAAATTCTCATGTATGACGAGCCCTTTGTCGGGCAGGACCCTATCGCTATGGGCGTGCTGGTGCGCCTCATCCGTCTGCTCAACGACGCGCTGGGGATCACCAGTATTGTGGTTTCCCACGATTTGGCCGAAACCGCGAGCATTGCCGATTACCTGTATGTGGTCGGTGATGGACAGGTGTTGGGGCAGGGGACTCCTGAGGAGTTGATGAACACCGACAACCCGCGCATTCGTCAATTCATGAAAGGCGATCCGGACGGCCCGGTACCGTTCCACTTTCCGGCGCCGGATTACCGCGCAGATCTTCTGGGGAAGCGCTGATGC
The DNA here is from genome assembly GCF_048515765.1 of Pseudomonas sp. H11T01. Lineage (NCBI taxonomy): Bacteria > Pseudomonadati > Pseudomonadota > Gammaproteobacteria > Pseudomonadales > Pseudomonadaceae > Pseudomonas > Pseudomonas sp. H11T01. The sequence goes on from NZ_JBLYED010000019.1 coordinate 81,828, forward strand.
GCAAGAAATCACTAATAGAGAGGGTTCGCCTCTTCGGTCGCTCAGCTATCGACATTGTCGAGGTGTTGGGGCGTTCGACGCTGTTTCTGTTTCATGCTCTGCTCGGTCGTGGCGGCATTGGAGGCAGTTTCGGCTTGCTGGTCAAGCAATTGCACTCGGTGGGTGTGATGTCCCTGGTGATCATTGTGGTCTCCGGGATATTCATCGGTATGGTGCTGGCGCTGCAAGGCTTCAATATCCTGTCCGGTTACGGTTCGGAGCAGGCGGTCGGGCAGATGGTTGCGCTGACGTTGCTGCGTGAGCTGGGGCCGGTGGTTACGGCCTTGCTGTTCGCCGGGCGTGCGGGTTCGGCCTTGACTGCCGAAATCGGCAACATGAAGTCCACCGAGCAACTCTCCAGTCTGGAAATGATTGGCGTGGACCCGCTCAAGTACATCATCGCCCCGCGCCTCTGGGCGGGTTTCATTTCCCTGCCGGTGCTGGCGATGATTTTCAGCGTGGTGGGGATTTGGGGCGGTTCCTGGGTGGCTGTCGACTGGCTTGGCGTGTATGAAGGTTCCTACTGGTCGAACATGCAAAATAGCGTGACGTTCAACGGTGACGTGCTCAATGGCATCATTAAAAGCATCGTCTTCGCTTTTGTAGTGACCTGGATTGCTGTTTTTCAAGGCTATGACTGTGAGCCCACATCCGAGGGGATCAGTCGTGCCACCACCAAGACCGTGGTGTATGCCTCATTGGCCATTCTCGGCCTCGACTTTATTCTGACTGCCTTGATGTTTGGAGATTTCTGATGCAAAACCGCACCCTGGAAATCGGTGTCGGCCTTTTCTTGCTGGCTGGCATTCTGGCTTTGCTGCTGCTTGCCTTGCGGGTCAGTGGACTGTCCCCGGCCGCGAGCGGCGACACTTATAAACTTTATGCGTATTTCGACAATATTGCCGGTTTGACTGTCAGATCCAAAGTGACCATGGCCGGTGTGACCATCGGCAAGGTCACGGCTATAGATCTGGATCGCGACAGTTTCACAGGGAGAGTCACGCTGCAGCTGGAAAAGCGGGTAGATAATCTGCCAATTGACTCCACTGCATCTATCCTGACCTCTGGCCTGTTGGGCGAGAAATACATTGGCCTCAGCGTGGGCGGGGAGGAGACCCTGCTCAAGGATGGTTCCACCATCCATGACACCCAGTCGTCGCTGGTGCTTGAAGACCTGATCGGTAAGTTCCTGCTCAATACCGTTAGCAAAGAAGCCAAATGAGGAGTTTTTTCATGATCTCTACCTTGCGACGTGGCCTGTTGGTATTACTCGCGGCGCTGCCGTTGATGGCTAACGCCGTGGCTGCGCCCTCCGCGCACGATCTGGTACAGGACACCACCAACCGGTTGCTTGCCGATCTGGCGGCTAACAAAGCGAAGTACAAGCAAAACCCAAGTGCGTTCTACGATGCCCTGAACGGTATCGTCGGCCCGGTGGTCGATGCCGACGGTATTTCGCGCAGCATCATGACCGTCAAGTTCTCGCGTAAAGCTACGCCGGAGCAGATGGCGCGCTTTCAGGAAAACTTCAAGCGCAGCCTGATGCAGTTCTATGGCAATGCCCTGCTCGAATACAATAACCAGGGCATTACCGTTTCCCCTGCCAAGGATGAAGGCAAGGACCGCACCACTGTTGATATGCAGGTCAAAGGCAGTAGCGGCTCGATCTATCCGGTTTCCTACACCCTGACCAAAATCCAGGGGGAGTGGAAAGTCCGTAACGTGATCATCAACGGCATCAACATTGGCAAGCTGTTCCGCGATCAGTTCGCTGACGCGATGCAGCGCAATGGCAACGACCTGGACAAGACCATTAATGGTTGGGCCGGTGAAGTCGCCAAAGCCAAGGAAAAAACCGCCGAAGCTGGCGATAAGGCGTCGCAACAATGAGTGAGTCGGCCGTCCTTTTGGGCGAAGCCGGTGAATTGTTGCTCAGTGGCGTGCTGGATTTCCGCACCGGCCCTGGGCTGCGCAAAGAGGGCCAGGCTTTGATCAAATCCAGCACTGCGACTGCGCTGGTGGTCGATTGCTCTGCGGTTGTGAAGTCCAGTAGCGTCGGTTTGTCGCTGCTGTTGGCCTTCATGCGTGATGCAGCGGCTGCAGGCAAGGCGCTGAGCATTCGTGCGCTGCCCGATGACATGCGTGAAATTGCTCAGGTTTCAGGTTTGACCGAGCTGTTGGCGCATCCCTAACTATCATCTATAAAGAGGCCCCCCGTCAGAGTCCTGCTTAGCGGGGTTCGCAGGCGCGGGGCTTTTTTGTATGATGTCCGACCCGTGCGCACAGGGCGCCGATTGAGGTTGAGCATGCAGGCCAACGAAGTGAAGAGCTTTCTTGAAGGAAAGCTGTCCGAGACTCTTCTATCAGTGCAGGTAGAAGTTGAGGGCGAAGGCTGCAACTTTCAGCTGAACGTGATTAGTGACGAACTGGTGGCTTTGAGCCCGGTCAAGCGTCAGCAGAGCATTTATGCCCATTTGAACCCATGGATCGCTGATGGCAGCATCCACGCGGTCACTATGAAATTTTTCAGCAGCGCGGCCTGGGCCGAGCGCACCTGAGCCCAAGGGCGTCGAGATTCTTATGGATAAATTGATTATTACCGGCGGCATTCGTCTTGATGGCGAAATTCGCATCTCCGGGGCAAAGAACTCTGCCCTGCCGATTCTGGCTGCAACCTTGCTGTGCGATGGTCCTGTAACGGTCGCTAACCTGCCGCACCTGCACGACATCACCACCATGATCGAGCTGTTTGGCCGCATGGGCATTGAGCCGGTGATCGACGAAAAACTCAGCGTCGAAATTGATCCACGTACCATCAAAACCCTGATCGCCCCGTACGAACTGGTGAAAACCATGCGTGCCTCGATCCTGGTGCTGGGCCCGATGGTTGCCCGTTTCGGTGAAGCCGAAGTCGCACTGCCTGGCGGTTGCGCCATTGGCTCGCGTCCGGTCGACCTGCACATCCGTGGCCTCGAAGCCATGGGCGCGACCATCGATGTCGAAGGCGGCTACATCAAGGCCAAGGCGCCTGAAGGCGGCCTGCGCGGTGCACACTTCTTCTTTGATACCGTCAGCGTGACCGGTACCGAAAACATCATGATGGCAGCCGCTCTGGCCAAGGGCCGCAGTGTTCTGGCAAACGCCGCTCGCGAGCCTGAAGTCATCGACCTGGCGAACTTCCTGATCGCCATGGGTGCCAAGATCTCTGGTGCCGGCACCGACACCATCACCATCGATGGCGTGGAGCGTCTGCACCCGACGACTTACAAAGTGATGCCGGACCGCATCGAAACCGGTACCTACCTGGTAGCGGCCGCTGTAACTGGCGGCCGTGTGAAGGTCAAGGACACCGATCCGACCATCCTTGAAGCCGTACTGGAAAAACTCAGGGAATCAGGTGCCGAAATCACCTGCGGTGAAGACTGGATCGAGCTGAACATGCACGGCAAGCGGCCAAAAGCCGTCAATGTGCGTACTGCTCCGTACCCGGCGTTCCCGACCGACATGCAGGCGCAGTTCATCTCGCTGAACGCGATTGCCGAAGGTACTGGCGCGGTGATCGAGACCATCTTCGAAAACCGCTTCATGCACGTGTATGAATTGCACCGTATGGGCGCCAAGATCCAGGTCGAAGGCAACACCGCAATCGTTACCGGTACCGAGAAACTCAAAGGCGCGCCAGTTATGGCCACCGACCTGCGGGCTTCGGCCAGCCTGGTCATCTCGGCACTGATCGCCGAAGGCGACACGCTGATCGATCGCATCTACCACATCGACCGTGGTTACGAGTGCATCGAAGAGAAACTGCAGATGCTCGGCGCGAAGATCCGCCGCGTACCGGGCTAGTTTTGGCGTCATGGGCACAAGGATGTGCCCGACAGTTGGTTTCGTTTCAAGTCGAGCCCGTAATGTTCAGGCTCGATGTTTGTCCGGCGCCGTTTGCGACCGGGCATAAGTATCCTGATAAGGACTTACGTTTCCCATGTTGACCATCGCACTGTCCAAGGGCCGCATCCTCGACGACACCCTGCCGCTTCTGGCTGAAGCAGGCATTGTACCGACCGAGAATCCGGACAAGAGCCGCAAGCTGATCATCCCCACGACCCAGGCCGATGTGCGCCTGCTGATCGTGCGCGCCACCGATGTGCCGACCTACGTCGAGCATGGTGCTGCCGACCTCGGCGTGGCCGGTAAAGATGTGTTGATGGAGTACGGTGGCCAAGGCCTGTACGAGCCGTTGGACCTGCGAATTGCCCTGTGCAAGCTGATGACCGCCGGTCGTATTGGTGACGTCGAGCCCAAGGGCCGCCTGCGAGTGGCGACCAAGTTCGTCAACGTCGCCAAGCGTTATTACGCCGAGCAGGGCCGTCAGGTCGACATCATCAAGCTCTACGGCTCGATGGAGCTGGCACCGCTGATCGGTCTGGCGGACAAGATCATCGACGTCGTCGATACCGGTAACACGCTGCGCGCCAATGGCCTGGAACCCCAGGACTTCATTGCCGACATCAGCTCCCGGCTGATCGTTAACAAAGCTTCGATGAAAATGCAGCACGCCCGTATCCAGGCGTTGATCGACACCCTGCGCAAAGCAGTGGAGTCTCGACACCGCGGCTGATTCACCAGCGCGACGTTAAGTCGCGCCCGTCTATCCGCCTCATAGCCAGAATTCTCAGGTGCCCAAGCGGATGGATGGTAGCTTCGGGTACCTGAGTTTTCGCCATTCCTATGAGGCTCTCGCTATGACCGCACCGACTGCAATTCGCCGACTCAACGCTGCTGACCCGGATTTCGCGCATCATCTGGATCATCTGCTGAGCTGGGAAAGTGTGTCTGACGACTCGGTCAATCAGCGGGTGCTGGATATCATCAAAGCCGTGCGCGAACGCGGCGATGCGGCGCTGGTGGAATTCACCCAGCGTTTCGACGGCCTTGAAGTGGCGTCGATGGCGGATCTGATCCTGCCCCGCGAGCGCCTGGAACTGGCCCTGACCCGGATCACCGTGCCCCAGCGTGAAGCCCTGGAAAAAGCCGCTTCGCGGGTGCGCAGCTACCACGAAAAACAGAAACAGGATTCCTGGAGCTACACCGAAGCCGACGGCACGGTGCTGGGCCAGAAGGTCACGCCGCTTGATCGCGCGGGTCTGTATGTACCCGGAGGCAAGGCGTCCTATCCGTCTTCGGTATTAATGAACGCAATTCCGGCCAAGGTCGCAGGCGTGACCGAAGTGGTCATGGTCGTACCGACCCCGCGCGGTGAAATCAACGAGTTGGTGCTGGCCGCAGCCTGCATTGCCGGTGTCGATCGGGTGTTCACCATCGGTGGCGCTCAGGCTGTCGCTGCGTTGGCTTACGGCACCGAAAGCGTGCCTAAGGTCGACAAAGTCGTTGGCCCGGGCAACATCTATGTGGCCACCGCCAAACGCCACGTCTTCGGTCAGGTCGGTATCGACATGATCGCCGGCCCGTCCGAGATTCTGGTGGTCTGCGATGGTCAGACCGATCCGGACTGGATCGCCATGGACCTGTTTTCTCAGGCCGAGCACGATGAAGATGCTCAGGCCATTCTGGTCAGCCCGGATGCCGAGTTCCTCGACAAGGTGGCGGCGAGCATCGCCAAACTGCTGCCGACCATGGACCGCGCCGAGATCATCGAGACCTCGATCAATGGCCGCGGTGCGCTGATTCAAGTCCGCGACATGCAGCAGGCCATTGAAGTGGCCAACCGCATCGCGCCGGAACACCTGGAATTGTCGGTCGCTGATCCGCAGGCCTGGCTGCCGCAGATCCGCCACGCAGGCGCGATCTTCATGGGCCGTCACACCTCGGAGGCCTTGGGTGACTACTGCGCCGGTCCCAACCACGTGTTGCCGACTTCCGGCACCGCGCGTTTCTCATCGCCGCTGGGGGTGTATGACTTCCAGAAGCGTTCGTCGATCATTTTTTGCTCGGAGCAGGGCGCGTCCGAACTGGGCAAGACCGCTTCAGTGTTGGCTCGCGGCGAATCCTTGACCGCCCACGCCCGCAGCGCGGAATACCGAATTATTGCCGAGCTCTCTATTGAAGGGCAGGGGGAAAAAGCATGAGTAAATTCTGGAGTCCCTTCGTCAAGGATCTGGTGCCTTACGTGCCGGGTGAGCAGCCGAAGCTGGCGAAACTGGTCAAGCTCAACACCAACGAAAACCCTTATGGCCCGTCGCCTAAAGCGTTGGCGGCGATGCAGACCGAGCTGAACGACAATCTGCGTCTGTATCCGGATCCGAACAGCGATCTGCTCAAGCAGGCCGTTGCCAAGTACTACGGCGTGCAGAGCAACCAAGTGTTCCTCGGCAACGGCTCCGATGAAGTACTGGCTCATGTTTTCCACGGTTTGCTTCAACACGGTCAACCGCTATTGTTTCCGGACATCAGTTACAGCTTCTATCCGGTGTATTGCGGCCTGTATGGCATTGCGTTCGAAGCGGTCGCGCTGGATGAGCAGTTCCAGATTCGCGTCTCGGACTATGCCAAGCCTAACGGCGGGATTATTTTCCCCAACCCTAACGCACCCACCGGTTGCCTGTTGGCGCTGGACGCGGTCGAGGAAATCCTCAAGGCAAGCCCGGATTCAGTTGTGGTTGTCGACGAGGCTTATATCGATTTCGGCGGCGAGACGGCGATCAGTCTGGTGGATCGTTACCCGAATCTGCTGGTGACTCAGACGTTGTCCAAGTCGCGCTCCCTGGCGGGGCTGCGGGTTGGTCTGGCGGTCGGTCATCCAGACCTGATCGAGGCGCTGGAGCGAATCAAGAACAGTTTCAACTCCTACCCGCTGGATCGTCTGGCGATCGTCGGTGCGGCAGCCGCGTTCGAGGACCGTGAGTACTTCGACAAGACCTGCAAGCGGGTCATCGACAGTCGTGAGCATGTGGTTGAGCAACTGCAAGCGAAGGGGTTTGAAGTGCTGCCGTCGGCGGCGAACTTCATCTTCGCCCGTCATCCGCAACACGACGCGGCCGGTCTGGCAGCCAAACTGCGGGAGCAGGGAGTGATCGTGCGCCATTTCAAACAGGAACGGATTGCCCAGTTCCTGCGCATCACCATCGGCACGCCGGAGCAGAATCAGGCATTGCTCGACGGTCTCGGCGACCTGTAGTTGATTCTGTTTGTTTGATGATTGTTCCCACGCTCCCGCGTGGGAATGCCTCACTGGACGCTCTGCGTCTGCGTTGTGACGCGGAGCGTCACGGGCTGCATTCCCACGCAGAGCATGGGAACGATCATAACGATCATTAGCCGCCAGGGCTTATTCTTCCTCTTTGACAGGTGCTGGCGGTGGACGCAGACCGATTTCCGCCGTGAACTTGAGCTCTTTGCCGTTGCGTATGACCTGAAGGGTGACCTTGTCGGTTGGCTTGATCCGTGCCACCTGGTTCATTGAGCGGCGCCCGTCACCGGCCGGTTCGCCGTCAATGCTGAGGATCACATCACCCAATTGCAGGCCGGCTTTCTGCGCCGGGCCGTCACGGAAAACTCCGGCGACCACAATGCCTGGACGTCCGGAGAGGCCGAAGGATTCTGCCAGTTCCTGCGTCAGAGGCTGCACTTCGATGCCGAGCCAGCCACGGATCACCTGGCCATGCTCGATGATCGACTTCATCACTTCCATGGCCAGTTTGATCGGGATAGCGAAACCGATGCCCTGGGAGCCGCCGGACTTGGAGAAAATCGCCGTGTTGATCCCGGTCAGGTTGCCATTGGCGTCCACCAGTGCACCGCCCGAGTTACCTGGGTTGATCGCGGCGTCGGTCTGGATGAAATCTTCGTAGTTGTTCAGTCCGAGCTGGTTACGTCCGGTGGCGCTGATGATACCCATGGTGACGGTCTGGCCGACGCCGAATGGGTTGCCGATGGCCAGCGCAACATCACCGATGCGGATGTTGTCGGAGCGGCCGACGGTGATCGAGGGTAAATTTTTCAGATCGATTTTCAGGACCGCAAGATCGGTCTCCGGGTCGCTGCCGATCACCCGGGCCAGGGTTTCGCGGCCATCCTTGAGCGCCACTACGATCTGGTCAGCGCCGGTGGTGACGTGGTTGTTGGTCAGCAGGTAGCCTTCTGGGCTCATGATCACACCCGAGCCGAGGCTGGACTCCATGCGTTTCTGCTTGGGCGAGTTATCCCCAAAAAAGCGCCGGAACTGCGGATCCTCGAACAGCGGATGAGCAGGTTTGTTGATCACCTTGGTGGTGTACAGGTTGACCACCGCAGGTGCGGCGATGGTCACGGCATCGGCGTAAGACACCGGTCCCTGTTGAAACGTGGTGGTTTGCGGGGCTTGCTGCATGTTGACGTCAAGGCTCGGCAGCCCGACCCATTGTGGGTAACGCTGAATAATCAGCAACGCAATAAGCACGCCGGCCAACAGCGGCCAACCAAAAAAACGCAGCGCCTTGAGCATTAAGCAAGTCCTGAGAGGTTACGAAGGACCGCGTACGGCCCATAATGTCGCGCATTATAGAGGCGCGCGAGCGTGTCTGAACGGGATATTTAGGAGTCTTTTATGGCCGTTGCCCTGAGCACACTGGTAGAAGAAGCGGACCGTTATCTCAACAGTTCGCGGATTGCCGATTACTGCCCCAACGGCTTGCAGGTTGAAGGCCGGCCTCAGGTCATGCGCATCGTCAGCGGCGTCACCGCCAGCCAGGCGTTGCTGGACGCAGCGGTGGAGGCCAAGGCTGATCTGGTGCTGGTGCATCACGGTTACTTCTGGAAAGGCGAGAATCCGTGCGTTACCGGGATGAAGCAGCGTCGGCTGAAAACCTTGCTCAAGCACGACATCAGCCTGCTGGCGTACCACCTGCCACTGGACTTGCATCCCGAAGTCGGCAACAACGTGCAGCTGGCGCGCCAATTGGATATCACTGTCGAAGGTCCGCTGGACTCCAATGACCTCAAGGTAGTCGGCCTGGTGGGGTCATTGAGCGAACCCATGACACCGCGCGACTTTGCCCGTCGTGTACAGGAAGTGATGGGGCGCGAGCCACTGCTGATTGAAGGCAGCGAGATGATCCGTCGTGTCGGCTGGTGCACGGGTGGCGGCCAGGGCTATATCGACCAGGCCGTGTTAGCAGGTGTCGATCTGTACCTGAGCGGTGAAGCCTCGGAGCAAACCTTCCATAGCGCCCGGGAAAATGACATCAGTTTCATCGCCGCCGGTCACCACGCCACCGAGCGTTATGGTGTGCAGGCGCTGGGGGATTACCTGGCGCGGCGCTTTGCCCTCGAGCACATCTTTATTGATTGCCCGAATCCGATTTAAAGATCAGCCGGTGCACTGACGCAAAACCCGTAGCAGCTGCCGCCAGGCTGCGTCCGGCCGTGAAGCGGTCGTAGAATGCAGAACGCGGCGTATCAGATTGACGCAGTCGGATGGATTACGACCGCTGCGCGGCCGGACGCAGGCTTCGCCAGCTGCTACGGTCCCGGCACCCAAACGCGGGGGTATATTCATATACCGTTTCGATCTATTTGGGCCCCTCAATAGAAGAGGATGCTGTGCTAGCATGCCTCGCTCGAACACGGCCCGCTGGCCGTCCATAAGATCGTTTTCGTGAGTAGCCATGGTCGACAAACTGACGCATCTGAAACAGCTGGAGGCCGAAAGCATCCACATCATCCGCGAGGTCGCCGCCGAGTTCGATAACCCGGTGATGCTGTACTCCGTCGGTAAAGATTCCGCCGTGATGCTGCACCTTGCGCGTAAGGCATTCTTCCCCGGCAAACTTCCGTTTCCGGTGATGCACGTCGACACCCAGTGGAAGTTCAAGGAAATGTACGCGTTCCGCGACCGCATGGTCGAAGAGCTCGGCCTGGACCTGCTGGTACACGTCAACCCCGAGGGCGTTGCGCAGGGTATCAACCCGCTGACCCACGGCAGTGCCAAGCACACCGACATCATGAAGACCGAAGGCCTCAAACAGGCCCTCGACAAATACGGCTTCGACGCTGCGTTCGGTGGCGCCCGTCGCGACGAAGAGAAGTCTCGTGCCAAAGAGCGCGTGTATTCCTTCCGTGACAACAAGCACCGCTGGGACCCGAAAAACCAGCGCCCCGAGTTGTGGAACGTCTACAACGGCAACGTCAACAAAGGCGAGTCGATCCGGGTATTCCCGCTGTCGAACTGGACCGAGCTGGACATCTGGCAGTACATCTACCTTGAAGGCATCCCGATCGTGCCGCTGTACTTCGCTGCCGAGCGCGATGTCATCGAGATGAACGGCACCTGGATCATGATCGACGACGAGCGTCTGCTCAATCATCTAAGCGATGAAGACAAGGCGCGCATCGTCAAGAAGAAAGTCCGCTTCCGCACACTTGGCGACTACCCGTTGACGGGCGCGGTCGAGTCCGAGGCCACCAGCCTTACCGACATCATTCAGGAAATGCTCCTGACGCGAACTTCCGAACGCCAGGGCCGGGTCATCGATCACGATGGCGCCGGTTCCATGGAAGAAAAGAAACGTCAGGGCTATTTCTAAGGGGTTGTCATGTCGCATCAATCTGAATTGATCAGCGAGGACATCCTCGCCTATCTGGGCCAGCACGAACGCAAGGAAATGCTGCGCTTTCTCACCTGTGGCAACGTCGATGACGGTAAGAGCACCCTGATCGGGCGCCTGCTGCACGACTCCAAGATGATCTACGAAGATCATCTGGAAGCCATCACCCGCGATTCGAAGAAAGTCGGCACCACGGGCGATGATATCGACCTGGCGTTGCTGGTTGACGGCTTGCAGGCCGAGCGCGAGCAGGGCATCACCATCGATGTCGCCTACCGCTACTTCTCGACCGCCAAGCGCAAATTCATCATCGCCGATACCCCTGGCCATGAGCAGTACACCCGTAACATGGCCACCGGCGCATCGACTTGCGACCTGGCGATCATTCTGGTGGACGCCCGCTACGGCGTGCAGACCCAGACCCGTCGTCACAGCTTTATCGCCTCGCTGCTGGGCATCAAGCACATCGTCGTCGCCATCAACAAGATGGACCTCAACGGTTTCGATGAAAACGTGTTCGAGTCGATCAAGGCCGATTACCTGAAATTCGCCGAAGGCATTGCGTTCAAGCCGAGCACCATGGCATTCGTTCCGATGTCGGCGCTCAAGGGCGACAACGTGGTGAACAAGAGCGAGCGCTCGCCTTGGTACACCGGTCAGTCGCTGATGGAGATTCTCGAAACCGTCGAAATCGCCAACGACCGCAACTACACCGACTTGCGTTTCCCGGTGCAGTACGTCAACCGTCCGAACCTGAACTTCCGGGGTTTCGCCGGTACTCTGGCCAGCGGCATCGTGCACAAAGGCGATGAAGTCGTGGTGCTGCCGTCGGGCAAGAGCAGCCGCGTCAAATCCATCGTCACCTTCGACGGTGAGCTGGAACACGCAGGTCCAGGCCAGGCAGTGACGCTGACCATTGAAGACGAGATCGATATCTCCCGTGGCGACTTGCTGGTGCATGCCGACAATGTGCCGCAAGTGACCGACGCCTTCGACGCCATGTTGGTGTGGATGGCTGAAGAACCGATGCTGCCGGGCAAGAAATACGACATCAAGCGCGCGACCACCTACGTGCCGGGTTCGATCACCAGCATCGTCCATCGCGTCGATGTGAACACCTTGGCTGAAGGTCCTGCCAGCGCGTTGCAGCTGAACGAGATCGGTCGGGTCAAGATCAGCCTCGATGCTGCTATCGCACTGGACGGTTACGACAGCAACCGCACCACCGGTTCGTTCATCGTCATCGACCGTTTGACCAATGGCACTGTCGCGGCGGGCATGATCATCGCCCAGCCTTTGGCTCACGACAGCGTTACTCACCACGGCAAGCTGGCACACGTTGCGACTGAAGAACGCGCACAGCGTTTTGGCCAGCAACCGGCTACCGTGCTGTTCAGCGGTTTGTCCGGCGCGGGCAAAAGCACTCTGGCTTATGCGGTTGAACGCAAGTTGTTCGACATGGGCCGTGCAGTGTTCGTACTCGACGGCCAGAACCTGCGTCATGACCTGAACAAAGGTCTGCCGAGTGATCGTTCCGGGCGTACCGAGAACTGGCGTCGTGCGGCTCATGTCGCGCGTCAGTTCAACGAAGCAGGTCTGTTGACTTTGGCAGCCTTCGTTGCGCCGAGTGCCGAAGGTCGTGAGCAGGCCAGGGACCTGATCGGCAAGGAGCGTCTGCTGACGGTCTACGTCCAGGCCTCGCCGACGGTCTGCGCCGAACGTGATCCGCAAGGTTTGTACGCAGCGGGCGGGGACAACATCCCTGGCGACTCCTTCCCGTACGACGTGCCGCTGAACGCCGACCTTGTGGTCGACACCCAGTCGCTGTCGCTGGAAGAAAGCGTCAAGCAAGTGCTGGAGCTGCTGCGTAAGCGCGGCGCGATCTAAGCGTTAGCTGCAAATAAAAAGCCCGCCGTTGAGTGATCAACGGCGGGCTTTTTTGTGTTCACCGAACCAGTGAACGACGATATTCAAATGTGGGAGCGGGCTTGCTCCCACATTCAGAACTGCGTCGTCAGTGCGTTTTATGTTCGGCTGGATACTCCCGATGCATCTGCGCCAGCAATGCATCCTTGTTTTCCCACAACACATTGATCCACTGCTGAAACTCCAGGCGGTATTTATCATCCTGGTCGTAGTTTTTACCGATGAATTGCGGTGGAATCCGTAATTCCTCGAAATGCACCACAACGTTGTTCACCTTGCCGCACAGCAAATCCCAATAACCCGGCCGTCCGGACGGGTAGTGGATGGTGACGTTGACGATCGACTCCAGCTGTTCGCCCATGGCATCCAGGACAAAAGCGATGCCGCCGGCCTTGGGCTTGAGCAGGTAGCGGAATGGTGAATTTTGCTGCGCGTGTTTGCCTTTGGTGAAGCGCGTGCCTTCGACGAAGTTGAAAATCCCGACAGGATTATTGCGAAACTTCGCGCAGGTCTTGCGGGTGGTTTCCAGGTCTTTGCCTTTCTTCTCCGGGTACTTGGCCAGGTAGGCCTTTGAGTAACGCTTCATGAACGGGAAACCCAGCGCCCACCAGGCCAGACCGATCACCGGGAGCCAGATCAGCTCCTGCTTGAGGAAGAACTTCAGCGGACGGATACGCCGGTTGAGCACGTATTGCAGCACCATGATGTCGACCCAGCTCTGGTGGTTGCTGGTGATCAGGTACGAGTGCTGATAGTCCAGGCCTTCAAGGCCGCTGAGGTGCCAGCGAGTCCGGCGCAACAGGTTCATCCAGGCTTTGTTGTTGCTGATCCAGGCTTCGTGGATGTGGCCCATTAGCCAGTCGGTGAAGCGTTGGGCGGTCGGGAATGGCAGTAGCAGTTTGAAGATCGCCACGATAAATAGCGGGGTACAGCAGACGATAGTGTTCAGCGCCAACAACAGCGAGGCGACCACGCCGCGCATGGGTGCAGGTAGAAAATCCAGCATTTAAAGATCCATAGGTCGGTTGGCGGCTTGAATCGCAGTCAGGGCGATGGTGTAAACAATGTCGTCAACTTGTGCACCGCGCGGCAGGTCGTTCACCGGTTTGCGCAGGCCTTGCAGCATCGGTCCGAGGCTGACGCAATCGGCGCTGCGCTGCACCGCCTTATGAGTGGTGTTACCGGTGTTCAGATCCGGGAACACGAACACCGTGGCACGGCCTGCGACCTGGCTGTTGGGCGCCAGTTGCCGGGCGACGATTTCGTTGGCGGCCGCGTCGTATTGCAGCGGGCCGTCGATCAGCAGCGAATTTTGCTGTTCGTGGGCGAGGAGTGTAGCTTCGCGGACCTTCTCGACTTCTTCGCCGCTGGCCGATTCACCGCTGGAGTAGCTGATCATCGCCACCCGCGGGGTGATGCCGAATGCCGCCGCCGAATCGGCGCTTTGCAAGGCGATTTCGGCCAGTTCGGTGGCGCTTGGGTGCGGGTTCATCACACAGTCGCCGTAGACCAGCACCTGCTCCGGGAACAGCATGAAAAACACCGATGAAACCAGGGTGCAGCCCGGTGCGGTCTTGATCAGTTGCAGGGCCGGGCGGATGGTGTTGGCGGTGGAGTGAATGACCCCGGAGACCAGGCCATCAACTTCGTCCAGCGCCAGCATCATGGTGCCGATTACCACGGTGTCTTCCAGTTGTTGCTCGGCCATCGGCGCGTTAAGGCTTTTGGTTTTGCGCAGGGCTACCATCGGTTCGACATAGCGTCCGCGAATCAGGTCAGGATCGAGAATCTCCAGGCCTTCCGGTAACTCGATGCCTTGGGCGCGTGCCACCGCTTGCACATCGTCGGGCTTGGCCAGCAGTACGCAGCGGGCAATGCCGCGGGCCTGGCAGATGGCCGCGGCCTGCACGGTCAGAGGGTCGCTGCCTTCTGGTAGAACAATGCGCTTGTTGGCGGCCTGGGCGCGCTGGATCAATTGATAACGGAACACCGCCGGGGTCAGGCGCATTTCCCGTGGCGTGCCGCAGCGTTGATGCAGCCATTTCGCATCCAGGTGGCTGGCAACGAAATCGGTGATGATTTCCGCGCGCTCGCGGTCATCGATCGGGATTTCCTTGTTCAAGCCGTTCAACTGATTGGCGGTGTCGTAGGAACCGGTGCTCACCGACAACACTGGCAGGCCTGCCTGCAAGGCACCACGGCACAGATCCATGATGCGCGGATCGGGCAGGGTGTCGCTGGTTAGCAACAGGCCGGCCAGCGGCACGCCGTTCATGGCCGCGAGGCTGACGGCGAGGATGATGTCGTCGCGATCACCGGGGGTCACCACCAGCACGCCGGGCTTGAGCAACTCGACCGTGTTGCGAACGGTCCGGGCGCAGATGATGATTTTGGTCATGCGCCGGGTTTCGTAGTCGCCGGCGTTGAGTACCTGAGCGCCCATCAGATCGGCCACATCGCGGGTGCGCGGCGCGTTCAGTTCCGGTTGAAACGGGATGCAGCCGAGCAGACGGAAGTCACCACTGCGCAGTAACGGGGAGTGCTCCTTCAGGCGCGAGGCGAAGGCTTCCATGCTTTCGTCGGTCTTGACCTTGTTGAGGATCACGCCCAGCACTTTCGGGTCTTTCGGCCCGCCGAACAATTGCGCCTGCAATTCCACCCGGCCGGACAGTTCAGTCAGTACTTCGTTTTCCGGTGCCGAGACCAGAATCACGTCGGCATCGAGGCTTTTGGCCAAATGCAGATTGACCCGCGCCGCATAACTGGCGCTACGGGTCGGGACCATGCCTTCGACAATCAGCACGTCTTTGCCGATGGCCGCTTCTTGGTACAAAGTAATAATTTCTTCCAGCAGCTCATCCAGCTGGCCATCGCCGAGCATCCGCTCGACGTGGGCCAGGCCCAACGGCTGAGGCGGTTTCAAACCGTGGGTGCGGGCCACCAGCTCGGTGGAGCGCTCAGGTCCGGTGTCGCCGGGGTGCGGCTGGGCAATGGGTTTGAAAAAGCCGACTTTCAGCCCGGCTCGCTCAAGGGTACGCACCAGCCCGAGGCTGATGGAGGTCAGACCCACACCAAAATCGGTGGGCGCGATAAAAAAAGTTTGCATGCGAGATTCTCAGAATGTGCGCAAGGGTGACGGCTTATGGCTGGCCCTCTACCGGATATCAATCCCTAAGGTTATCGCTAACCGAGCCTTGAGCACACCAACCGCAGTCAAAGGGCTGGCCTATTTTTTTCTGACGTTGCGCAGGATCTGTCACCCAGGCCCGGGATTGCCACGGTGGCTGGTGGCGCAGGTGCTGGGTATGGCCGCAGGAAAGCTCGGCAATCCAGTGTCCGTCTTCATCTTGACGAAAGCCGGTGATCGTCGAGCCTTTCGAAGCGACCCGTCCGTCCGGGTTCTGTTCGCTTTCGGGCGTTTGCTTCGCTAAACTTGACCATTCATCATTCTTTTGCAAAAGGTCTCGCCCCCATGCTGATCGCCGCCAATAAGGCTGTCTCCATCGACTATACCCTGACCAACGACGCTGGTGAGGTCATCGACAGCTCTGCCGGCGGCGCGCCGCTGGTCTACCTGCAAGGCGCAGGTAACATTATCCCGGGCCTGGAAAAGGCTCTGGAAGGCAAAACAGTCGGTGACGAACTGACTGTTTCCGTAGAACCTGAAGATGCCTACGGCGAATACGCTGCAGAACTGGTCAGCACCCTGAGCCGCAGCATGTTCGAAGGCGTCGACGAACTGGAAGTGGGCATGCAGTTCCACGCATCCGCTCCGGACGGCCAAATGCAGATCGTCACCATCCGTGATCTGGACGGCGACGACGTTACCGTCGACGGCAACCACCCGTTGGCTGGCCAGCGTTTGACCTTCCAGGTCAAAATCGTTGATATCCGCGACGCCAGTCAGGAAGAAATCGCTCATGGCCACGTCCATGGCGAAGGTGGCCATCACCACTGATTTTCTGCGCTAAGCTCAGATAGCTGGAAAGGCGCCCAAGGGCGCCTTTTTAGTCCGCGGCTGTTTCTGACTGCAGAGCGGTTTTGCTGTCGAGTGCCTGTTTCGAGAACAACACGGGAAATTTGGAGTTCGTCATGAGTGCTTTTCACGACCTGAAATTGAAAGCTCTGGATGGCCAGGACCTACCTCTCGCGCCCTTCAAAGGGCATGTCGTGCTGGTGGTCAATGTCGCCTCAAAATGTGGTTTGACGCCGCAATATAAAGAACTTGAAGCGCTTTATCAGCGCTACAAGGATCAAGGCTTCAGTGTGCTGGGTTTGCCGTGCAATCAATTTGCCGGGCAGGAACCTGGTACTGAGCAGGAGATCCAGGAGTTCTGCAGCCTCAACTATGGCGTGACGTTTCCATTGTCCAGCAAGCTGGAAGTGAACGGTCATGATCGCCATCAGTTGTATCGCCTGCTGGCGGGCGAGGGTGCGGAGTTCCCGGGTGACATCACCTGGAATTTCGAGAAATTCCTGCTGGGTAAAGACGGACGTGTTCTGGCGCGCTTCTCGCCACGTACCACGCCCGATGATCCGGCAGTTGTACAGGCAATCGAGAAAGCCCTGAGCTGAAACTCAGATCAAGATCAAAAGATCGTCCGAACGCGGCCCGAACCTTCGGCAGCTCCTACGTGCCTGTGGACACCGCCGCAGGCTGCGATCTTTTGACTTTCTCCTGGCGCATACACCTCTCACCTCCCTGACTTTTAAGCCTTAATCACCGCAATCAATAGTGCTATTCAATCCACCGCAGTCTCAATATTATGCCTGTCATAAAGCGTTGGTTCGCACGTCGCCTGTGCACCAAAGTTGTCATCCCTTCGAGCCCCTTTCCCTGTGGAGTGCCGCATGCCTGTTCAAGCCTTGTTTAAACCGTTTCAGCTCGGGACCCTGGAGCTGCCGACCCGTGTAGTGATGGCGCCGATGACCCGTTCGTTTTCTCCGGGTGGCGTGCCGAATTCGAAAGTGATCGAGTACTACCGTCGTCGTGCCGCTGCT
The DNA here is from genome assembly GCF_048515765.1 of Pseudomonas sp. H11T01. Taxonomy (NCBI): domain Bacteria; kingdom Pseudomonadati; phylum Pseudomonadota; class Gammaproteobacteria; order Pseudomonadales; family Pseudomonadaceae; genus Pseudomonas; species Pseudomonas sp. H11T01. The sequence goes on from NZ_JBLYED010000019.1 coordinate 99,335, forward strand.
GGCGTAGGCCTGATCATCACTGAGGGCACCACCGTCGCTCACAAGGCTTCCAACGGTTACCCCAACGTTCCGCATTTCTATGGCGAAGCGGCGCTGGCCGGCTGGAAGAAAGTCGTCGATGCGGTGCACGCTGAAGGCGGCAAGATCGTTCCGCAGCTGTGGCATGTCGGTAGCGTTCGGCGGATCGGCACCGAGCCGGACGCCAGTGTGCCGGGCTATGGCCCATCGGAAAAACTCAAGGACGGTCAGGTCGTCGTTCACGGCATGACCCAGCAAGATATCCAGGAGGTCATTGCCGCCTTCGCCCAGGCCGCCAAAGACGCTCAGAGCATCGGTATGGACGGTGTAGAGATTCACGGTGCCCACGGTTATCTGGTGGACCAGTTCTTTTGGGAAGGCAGCAACCAGCGCACTGACGAGTACGGTGGCAGCCTGGCCAATCGTTCACGTTTCGCCATCGAGCTGATCCAGTCCGTGCGCGCTACGGTCGGCCCGGGTTTCCCGATCATTTTTCGCTTTTCCCAGTGGAAGCAGCAGGATTACACCGCGCGCCTGGTACACACCTCGCAAGCCTTGGGTGAGTTCCTCCAGCCGCTGTCCGACGCCGGTGTGGATATCTTCCATTGCTCGACGCGACGTTTCTGGGAGCCTGAGTTCGACGGTTCCGAGCTGAACCTGGCCGGCTGGACCCGCAAGCTCACGGGCAAACCGACCATCACGGTAGGCAGCGTTGGCCTGGATGGCGAATTCCTGCAGTTCATGGTCAACACCGACAAAGTCGCGCAACCGGCCAGCCTGGAAAAACTGCTGGAGCGTCTGAACAACGATGAGTTCGATCTGGTGGCCGTCGGCCGAGCGCTGTTGGTCGACCCGGACTGGGCGTTGAAGGTCCGCGAAGGCCGCGAACAGGACATCCTGCCGTTCAGCCGTGATGCGTTGATGAGTCTGGTTTAAGCGGTTACTGCACTGACGCCATCGCGAGCAGGCTCGCTCCCACAGGTGACCGGGTTCTTTCAGAGAAATACGGTTGAATGTGGGAGCGAGCCTGCTCGCGATGGCTGGCTAAAAAACACCGAAGATTCAGGACAAGGTCGGTGCATTCGGCGCTACCTGCTCCCCAACACAAGCCCCACGCAATTGACCTTCAAACTGCTCAATGACCGCTGCCCAGCCTTGTCGGCTGGCATGCTGGCGGGCATTGAGTCGTACCCGACGCAGGCTTTCCCGCTCCTCCAGCAACCAACACGCGGCATCGCAGAACGCGTCTTCGTCGCCGGGCATGGCCAATACGCCGTTGTAACCATGGCGAATGTGCTGGGCCGCCGCCGCTTGATCGTAAGCCACCACGCCCAATCCGGACGCCAGGGCTTCGAGTACCACGTTGCCGAAAGTCTCGGTCAAGCTCGGAAACAGAAACAGATCCCCCGACGCATAGTGGCTGGCCAACGCTTCCCCGCGCAGTGAGCCGCAGAAAATCCCTTCCGGCAATTCCTTCTCCAGTGCTGCGCGTTGCGGCCCATCACCGACCACGATCAATTTCATCCGTCGCTGTGGATAAGTTGTCTGCAAGGTCGTAAAGGTACGCTTGAGCAATCCGAGGTTTTTCTCCGACGCGAGGCGTCCTACGTGGATGACGGCAATATCATCCTCATCCAGGCCCCAGGTTTCTCTCAATGCGTTCAGGCGCTTGGCCGGGTGAAACAGCTGGCTGTCCACGCCACGAGAAAGCAACGCCAGGCGTTCGAAGTGCCGACGTTCCAGCTCCATGCGCTGGCTGGCGCTGGGCACCAGAGTCAATTTTGAACGGTTATGAAACCAGCGCAGATAATGGGTCAGCAACCGGGTCAACAGGCTCAGGCCGTACTGGTTGGAGTACTGCTGGAAATTGGTATGAAAGCCACTGACTACCGAGATGCCCAAGCGTCGAGCGGCCCGCAGTGCAGACAAGCCCAGTGGACCTTCGGTGGCGATGTACAGCACATCGGGACGCTGGCGCTTCCAGCGGCGCAGCAATTTGTGCATCGAGGAATGCCCCCATTGCAGGCCGGGGTAGCCGGGTAGCGGCCAACCTCGACAGAGCAGCAGGTGCTCGTCATTCGGTCGGCTTTGGTCGCTGCCCTGACGCGGTCGGATCAGTTCGACCTGATGCCCACGCGCGCGCAATCCATCGTAAAAGCGGCCAAGGGTATTGGCCACGCCGTTGATTTCCGGAGGGAAGGTTTCGGTAATCAGGGTAATACGCAGAGCTGTCGTCATGACCTCAGTGTCGGCTGAGGCCATGTCGTCATTGTGTCATCGCGATGATGGATTTGTGACAGTGGGTGAACCTTGCTTGGCCACCAGGTTTTCCGCCCCGCGCTCACGCACCCAGAACAGCGTCGCACCGGCCACCGCCGCCGGCATCATCAGGATGTTGACCACCGGAATCAGCAGCACCAGATAAACACTCCCGCCAAAGCTCAGGCTCTGCCAGCGCTTTGCGCGCAGCCAGGCGAGCATTTCGTTCCAGCCCAGTTTGTGGTTATCCGCCGGGTAGTCGATGTATTGGATCGCCATCATCCACACCCCGAACAGCAGCCACAGCGGCGCGGCGATCAGGTTGACCATGGGGATGAACGAGAGGATGAACAGGCCAATGGCCCGCGGCAGGAAATAACCGAGTTTGCGCATTTCTCGGCCGAAGGTGCGCGGGACCATGGCGATCAACTCGCCCCAACTGAACGTCGGGAAGTCGTCGGTGCCGCGCACCACCACTTCGACTTTCTCCGCGAGAAAACCGTTGAATGGCGCGGCAATGACGTTGGCCAGCATGGTGAAGGTGAAAAACACCATCAGCACCACCAATACGACGAACAGCGGCCAGAGTATGTAGCTGAGAAAACTCAGCCAATCCGGCAGTGATGGCATCAAGGTATCAACCCATTGGCTGAACTGATGGCCGGCCAGGTAGATCAATCCGACGAACAGCACCAGGTTGATCGCCAGCGGCAACAGGACGAACAAACGCAGGCCTGGGCTGAGCACCAGCTTCAGGCCTTCGCGCAGGTATTGCGGGCCAGACAGAACGGGGGCGGGCATAACGTGTTCCTTGCGATGAGAAAACTCGCCGACCTTAACGGCTTTGCCCTACAGGCGAAAGCGCAGTAATGACGTCGACATTAACTGTAACAAAGGCGTCCTTAAATCAGCCTCACAGGGATAGAGACCGCCTATGAGCTGGATTGTTAATCCGTATTTCCTTAATCTTCGCCTCCTCGATACGCTGCACCCATATTTTCAGGGCTGTCTCGCTTCCCCAAGTGATTTGGCAGTCCTTTTTTATTCCAGCCGGTATTCCGGCATTCCGCGCCAGATGCCCAGGGCCGGTCAATAGGAGTGAGTCATGTCTGATGTACGTCATTCGCGAGTGATTATTCTCGGTTCCGGCCCTGCCGGTTACAGCGCTGCGGTCTATGCCGCTCGCGCCAACCTCAAGCCGCTGCTGATCACCGGCATGCAGGCCGGCGGCCAGCTGACCACCACCACCGAAGTCGACAACTGGCCGGGCGATGTCCATGACCTGACCGGCCCGGCGCTGATGGACCGCATGAAAGCTCATGCCGAGCGCTTTGAAACCGAAATCGTGTTCGACCACATCAACGCCGTCGACTTTGCGGCCAAGCCTTACACCCTGACCGGTGATAGCGGCACTTACACCTGCGACGCGCTGATCATCGCCACCGGCGCCAGTGCCCGTTACCTGGGTCTGCCTTCGGAAGAAGCCTTCATGGGTAAAGGCGTTTCGGCCTGCGCTACCTGCGATGGTTTCTTCTACCGCAACCGTGAAGTTGCAGTAGTCGGTGGCGGCAACACCGCTGTTGAGGAAGCACTGTACCTGGCCAACATTGCCAGCAAAGTCACGCTGATCCACCGTCGCGAAACCTTCCGCGCCGAGAAGATCCTGATCGACAAGCTGCACGCTCGGGTTGCCGAGGGCAAGATCGTCCTCAAGCTGAACTCGACCCTCGACGAAGTGCTGGGCGACAATATGGGTGTGACCGGTGCACGCCTGAAGAACAACGATGGCAGCTTCGACGAGCTGAAAGTCGACGGCGTGTTCATCGCCATCGGCCACACGCCGAACACCTCGTTGTTCGAAGGCCAGCTGACATTGAAAGACGGCTATCTGGTAGTTCAAAGCGGCAGTGAAGGCAACGCCACCGCGACCAGCCTCGAGGGTATCTTTGCGGCGGGTGACGTGGCTGACCACGTTTACCGTCAGGCGATCACCTCGGCGGGTGCTGGCTGCATGGCTGCACTGGACGCAGAGCGTTATCTGGACGATCTGCAGAACGCTAAGTTCTGAGTCTGATGGAATAAAAAACCGGCGAAAGCCGGTTTTTTTATGCGCGCGATATCACGGGCGATGAAGCTCAAATGTGGGAGCAGCCGGTCGACGCTCGATTGCTCGCGAAAGCGGTGGATCAGCAAACATCAATGTTGAATGTCAGTCAGCATTCGCGGGCAAGCCCGCTCCCACAGGGGATCAACGGCGCTGCAATGGCTGTGCTTCGAACTTCACACCCGCCAAACCATGAGCAATCAACGCGCGGATATTGCCGTGATCGCTGCCTTCTGGTGTGGCAACCACCGAGCGGTAATGCTCGCCGAACGCCAGCAAGGCTTCCTCGTCGCTCAAGCCTTCCAGCAGCGCAAGGCCCAGGGTCTTGCACGAACCTTCGTTCTGCCCCGCAGCATTGTCTACGCCGCCGTTGTTGAAGGCCTGTGGCTGGTAATCGTAGCCAGCAGCGATAAACGCCAGGGTCTCGGCGAAGGCGTGTTCGCCGCTTTTAAGGCTGGCGCGCAGGGTGTTCAGATCAGTCATGGGTTTTTCCTTTGGCAAACGCCGCTTGTTGTTCGGCATTGGCTTTTTGCTGGTATTGGGCTTTCCACTCGGCGTACGGCATGCCGTAAACCACTTCGCGGGCATCGTCGAGGCTGACTTCGATCTGGCGATCATCGGCCTCGGCCTTGTACCACTTGGACAGGCAGTTACGGCAGAAGCCGGCGAGGTTCATCAGGTCGATGTTTTGCACATCCTTGCGGCTGTCCAGGTGCGCGACCAGGCGGCGGAAGGCGGCGGCTTCGAGTTCCAGGCGTTGTTGCTCGGTCATAGGGTCTCTCTGAGACAGCTTCAAGCGACAAGCTTCAAGCTGCAAGATGGATTGCGGTGACTTGAAGCTTACCGCTTGAAGCTTGCAGCTGCTACAAAGTAGCCCGACTCGCGGCAAGGGTGATCGACACCGACTCGGCGAAACGCAGGGCATGGGGTTTGTCGACTTCGACTTCGGCGTACAGCACCGATTCGTTGGTCATCACCAGATCGAGCAATTCCTGGGTCAGGCGTTCGAGCAAGGCAAAACGATTGCCTTCGACGTGGGCAATGATCGCTTTGGTGATGGTGCGATAATTCAGTGCGTGGTCGATATCGTTGTCGCGTACGGCGTCTTGCGCGGCATAGAGGATGGTCAGATTGATTCGCACATCCTGCTTGTTGAGGATTTCGTCCTCGTTGATTCCGATGAAGGTACGCAAGCACAGGTCCTTGACCCGGATGCGTGCCATTCCTGGCTGAAGTTGTGGCATTGCTACTTGCTCCGTCCAATCAATTGCAAGAACTCCTGGCGGGTGGTGCTCGACTCGCGGAAGGCGCCGAGCATAACCGAGGTGTTCATGGTTGAATTCTGCTTCTCGACGCCGCGCATCATCATGCACATATGCTTGGCCTCGATCACCACCGCAACACCGGCGGCCTGGGTCACTTGCTGAACCGCCTCGGCAATTTCCCGGGTGAGATTCTCCTGGATCTGCAGGCGGCGGGCGAACATGTCGACAATCCGCGCGATCTTCGACAGTCCCAGAACCTTGCCTGTTGGAATATAAGCCACATGAGCTTTGCCGATGAAGGGCAGGAGATGGTGTTCGCAGAGTGAGTAGAGTTCGATGTCGTCGACGATCACCATCTCGTCGTTATCAGAGTCGAACAGTGCACCGTTGACGATCTCCTCGACGCTTTGCGCATAGCCATGACAGAGGTACTGCATGGCCTTGGCTGCGCGGGCGGGTGTCTCGATCAAACCCTCGCGATCCGGGTTTTCACCCAGGCCTATCAGGATTTCCCGGTAATTTTGGGGCAGGGATAGCGTCATACAACATCCTCGCGGGGCGGCTTATTTGACGTGCCGTCCGCCGTTGACGGTCAGGGTCGTGCCGGTGACATAAGGGTTGTCCAGCAGATAACGCAGACTCTGGTACATCACTTCGCTGCCGGGTTCGATACCCAGTGCGGACTTGGCCAGGGCCTTGGCGCGGTACGCCGCGTCATCTTCGGGGTTGAACAACAGCAGGGCCGGGGCAATGCCGTTAACCTTGATTCGCGGCGCGTATTTCGCCGCGAAGGACAAGGTCAGGCTTTCCATCCCGGCTTTGCTGGCGCAGTAGGCGATGTGCTTGCTGCTGCCCTTGCGGGTTACATCGTCACTGATATGCACAATGTCCGAGGGGCTTGAACGTTCCAGCAAGTCAGCACAATGCAGGTTGATCAGATAGGGTGCAAGCATATGCACGTTGATCATCTGGGTAAATGCGGCCGTTTCGCTGCCAGGTGTTTCGGCCAGCCAGGCTGAAGCGTTATGAACAATTGCTCGCAAGCTACTGGTGTGAGATTTCAGCTCGGCAATGAACGTCAGGATGCCGGCCTCGCTGGAGAAGTCGGCAAACAGCGCAATGGCGCCGCGTTCGCGCAGGGCCTGCACGCCGGGCTGCTCAGTGCGGTAGCTGATGATTACCGGATGACCTTCCTCCAGCAGCCGCAATGCGCAATGCAGGCCAACGCGCTGGCCGGCGCCGGTGATCAGGATCGGGGCAGGGGAAAGGTTCATTGACGGCTCGGCTCGCTGGTAAGGGAAAAACTATACCAGCGACCATGGGTGTACAGCCATGGAGCCTATGAGTTGGTGGGAGCAGGCAGTGATCGTACTGGCGTGCTGTTCAGCCAGCCGGACAGCAGATGGGTCGACAGTGGAATAAAGAAGTACACCATCAATGGCGTCAAGGCCAGGGTGCTGAAAAACACCCGACTTAACAGGCTGAATTCGCCCAACAAAGGCCCCAGCAGCAGGTTGAACAGCAGCGAGACCGGAAAGAACGCCAGCCAGATCGCCACGGCTTGTTTCCACCGGGGAGGGCGGTGGCCGGCGGCGCCAAACCAGCCATCGATGCCGCTGACCCGATGTTCCGAAGGATGAGCGAACAGGTCGCTGCCCCGCGCCAGCCAGGCACTGCGTGAAGCAGAGTGTTCCCAGGCATGCAGGGTCTGTTCATTGGCAAAGCGGAAGATGATCTGGAATTCGTCATCATCGGGCGGCGGAGCAAGCACGCCAGAGCCGAGATAGCCCGGAAAGTCGGTGGCCAATAATTCGCCTTCGCGAAGCCAGGCGATCAAGTCCTGGTAACGACCGTTGGCGACGCGACGCGCCACCATCAGAGTGACGGGTGAGGTAGACATTGTGTATCTCCATATTACAGGCGCGCAGCCCCAGGATAAGGGGCGCACTGCACGCAGCTCCGGGGTGATGGGCTGCGTTTAAGGACAAGCAAGGATTATTCCTGATTTCATCCAATACACCAGCGACATTGGTCGACTATCAGCATCTTGGATGAGCGGTACTGATGATGTGTATAGTTGGATCCAATTAAACATCGGAAGTTTATGCTTTGATGCCCGCCACAACTGAACGTACCCACGCCTCGCTGACCACCCGCCCGTTTGAACAAGAAGAATTGTTCCCGATCCGGGAAGTGGCGCGACTGACGGGCATCAACCCGGTGACCCTGCGTGCCTGGGAGCGTCGCTACGGTTTGATTGTTCCCGCACGCACCGACAGTGGGCATCGGTTGTATTCAATGACCGATATCGAGACGGTGCGCCACATTCTCAGTTGGATCGAGCGCGGCGTTGCGGTCAGTAAAGTCGGCAAGATCCTGGCCAAAATCAGTACAGTTCAGGCTCTGTCGAACGCCATCCCTGGTCAAATCGTCCACAACGAATATGCGCAATGGCAGCCGCAACTCAAGACTGCGATCAGCGAGTTTGATGTCCTGCAGCTGGAGCGGGTCTACGGCCAAATGTTTTCAAGTTACGCACTGAATGTCGTGTTCCAGGACATTCTGATGCCGCTTTGGAAACAGCTGCTGCAACAGCAGGAGATATTTGGTCAAACCAGCGAATGGCTGCTTCTGGATGGCTTTCTGCGTGCCACAGTCGTGCGACGGCTGCTGTTGCTACGCGGCTCTCAGCCACAACGCATAGTGCTGGCAGCTATTGCTGGCCAGTGCCGCGAGCTGGAATTGCTGGTGGCAGCCTTGCTGATGGGCAGTGCACAGGTTGAGGTCAGGGTGCTGACGATAGGGCAGCCGTTCGAAGAGTTGACCCTGGTCTGCGAAAAAATCAAACCCCTGGCGCTGGTGCTGTTCTCCAACCAGGCACCCGCACCAGAGCTGCCAAGACGCTTGAATCGTCTGGCCATGACCCTCAATTGCCCGGTAATGCTGGCTGGTGATGCGGCAGATCTGGCGCAAGAGAGTCTGGCGGGTTCGTCGATTGGGTGCCTGGGCAGCGAGGGCCAATTGATGCAGCAGCGCCTGCAGCGATTCCTGGCAGGTGCGCTGGATACCTAAAAGCCGTCAGGCGTGCATTGCGGGATGGGTCAGGCGATGCTGCTGAAGGATGAACTGACGCAGGCGTTCGGTTTCATCCTTGTCGCTCTGGCTTAGACGATACGCGTAGTAGCCGTGCTCGGTTTCCCGTTCGAAGGTGCCGCGCAAAGCAATGCGCTCGTAACCGGAAGGGCTGAACCACAGGGCGAAATGTTTCGGTGGTTTGGTTCGGTTGCGAATTTCCAGCAAAACCCCTTTGAACGATATTTCGTGGACCCACAGCGTGCCGGGTTGGCCCTTGGCGTTTTCCAGCGCAACCGGCTCCTCCAGCATCAAGCGCCATGGCCGAACCATAGGCCCGTCTTCATAAATGCTGGGTACGCCGAGGCGTAGATGCAACGCGTGAAACTCGTCTTCCACCAGATGCAGCGGAAACGTCATTTGCTGGTTTTCGAATTGTGCCTGGATGGTGACTTGCTCATGGGCAGCCAGACGGGTGAGCAGATCGCGAATCTGTGAGCCACCGTTTACCAACAGGCTCGACGTCGCATCACGCACATTGAGTTGCGGGTTGTGCTGCATGGTCTGGATGAAATCCAGCTCATCCTGAGTGAGGAGGGTGTTCCGGTGCATGATTTGCTCGAAAAAAAATAGTTACAAAGTCATTGGTGATTGTAGTTAATGACAATTAACTCGACGATTCGTTTGAACCGTTCGTCGCTTTTAATGCCTGGAGTTCCGCATGCATCTCGGCTAATTGTTTTTCCAGCTGTTCACTTGGCACCAGCGGTCATTAAGAGGCAATCGCAGGTTTTTTGCTTGTGCTGTTAATATCCCGGTCTTTTACTCAGCTTCAGGATCAGATTGATGAAAGTCGCCATCCTTTCCGGCTCGGTGTACGGCACGGCCGAAGAAGTCGCCCGGCATGCCGCAACCCTTTTAAATGCAGAGGGTTTCGAGGCCTGGCACAACCCGCGTGCGAGCCTGGCCGACGTTCTGGCTTTCGGCCCCGAAGCGTTTCTTGCCGTGACCTCGACCACCGGCATGGGTGAGTTGCCGGATAACCTGCAACCGCTCTATTCGATGATTCGTGATCAGTTGCCTGCAGCCTGGCGCGGCCTGCCTTGCGCGGTGATCGGTTTGGGCGATGCGAGCTACGGCGATACCTTCTGCGGTGGCGGTGAGCAGATGCGTGAGCTGTTCGCCGAACTGGGTCTGCGTGAGGTCCAGGACATGCTGCGTCTGGACGCCAGCGAAAGCGTGACCCCGGAAACCGACGCCGAGCCGTGGCTGGCGCAGTTCGCTAGCACTCTGCGCGGCTGACCGGGCGCTCGCGCAGCAGCGCCAGCCAGGCCTGTGCGGCTTTCGATAGATAGGCGCCCTGACGCCAGATGAAGGCGATGTCCCAGCGTAGATAGCTGGGCGCCTTCAGCGTCAGGCGCACGACGCCTGGCCTGACCAACCCGCGCGCAACGACCCTGGGCAGCAACACCACACCTTGACCGGCAGCCACCAGCGCCGCGAGAAAGTCCGCCTGACCGCTGCGTCCGCCTTCCTTCGGCGTGAAGCCCATTTGCTGGCACGCCTGGAGCAAACGGTCGTTGAGCACAAAACTGCGTTGATAGAGCAGAAACGGCGTGTCCGCCAACTCTTCCAGACCAATCTCTGCCTTCATGGCCAGTGGATGATCAGTCGGTAACAGCGCGTCCAGCGGTTCGTCGCAGAATGGCTGAAAGGCAAATAGCGGATCCTTGGGCAGCAGACTGCCGCCCAGTTCCAGTTCACCGCTCATTACTGCCTGCTCGATGTTCAGGCTGCCGCCTTCAAGTAGATGCACGGTGATATTCGGGTAACGCCGTCGGTATTCGGCAAACAGGCCGGCGAACAGCGCGTCGCTGCCAAGCAGCGGCAGTCCCAGTCGCAACTCCCCCCGAGCCAATTGGCTCAGATCATCCAGCTCGCTGAGCAACTCGTTACGCAGACGCAGCATGCCTTCTGCGCGCTGCAGGACCACGTTGCCGGCAGCGGTCAGGCGAATCTGCGAGCCCAGCCGCTCCAGCAACGGCGTGCCGAGGCTTTGTTCCAGGTGTGCGACTTGTTTGCTGACGGCCGACTGACTGATGTGCAAGGTCTTGGCCGCTTGGGTGAACCCACCTTGGTGAATCACTTCGACGAAGCTGCGCAGTTGTTTGAATTCCATGTTCATGATTCCAGTTTGGAATAGTGTCCAGTATAACAATTCGCTTCGGGGATAGTAGGTGCGTCTCTAAAATGAACGCCTGCGAGGAGCGAATGAAAATGAAACGTTCCATCTTGAAACATCCCACCTTGAAACACCCCGCCTTGAAACATGTGGGCCGACTGTTGTCCGAACTGCTCATTCTGTTGGCTATTTATCTGCTGGGCTGTCAACTGGCGCTCTGGTTGTCCTGGCCAATTCCCGGCGGGGTCATTGGGCTGGCACTACTGCTGCTGGCGTTTGCCTTCGGCTGGGTCAAACCGGCAGCGTTGCAATTGGGCGCTGGCCTGCTGATGGCAGAAATGCTCTTGTTCTTTATTCCGGCGTTGATGAGCCTGCTCGATTACGGCGGTCTGTTGCGCCAGGACGGTTGGCGAATCCTGCTGGTGATTGGTGTCAGTACGCTGATGGTGATGCTGGTTACGGCGTTCACCGTGGAGCTGGTCTGCCGCTTGCGAGTGCGCCATGAAGCTTGAGCTGATGCCGATGTTCTGGCTGGCTTTTACGCTGTCGGCGTATGTGTTCAGTCGCTGGCTCTATCGGCGCACGGGTCGCTACCTGCTGTCGCCGCTGATTCTGGTTCCCGCGCTGCTTCTGGCGACTGCCGTCCCGTTGCACACGGCCTATGCCGAATACTCCAGTAACACTCACTGGCTGATGTTAGTCCTGGGGCCGGTAACGGTCGCTTTCGCTGTGCCAATCTGGCAGCAGCGGCAGTTGTTGATTCGCCATTGGTCGGCGTTACTGCTCGGCATGCTGGCCGGCAGCATCGCGTCCATCGGCAGTTCCTATGGCTTGGCGAAGGCGCTGGCGCTGGACAGCTCGGTGACGATGTCGCTGGTGCCGCGCTCGATCACCACGCCCTTCGCCATGCCATTGGCCCATGAACTGGGCGGCGTGCCGGACCTGACGGCGGTGTTCGTGATGTTTACCGGCGTCTTCGGTGCCATGCTCGGTGGTGTTCTGCTCAAGTGGCTGCCGCTGCGCAGTGCCTTGGCGCGTGGCGCGCTGTTTGGCGTCGGCGCTCACGGCGCAGGGGTCAGTCGCGCCCATGAAGTGGGTGGCGAAGAAGGCTCGGTGGCTGGGTTGGTTATGGTGCTCACCGGGCTGTTGAATTTGTTCGCGGCGCCTTTGTTGGCGTCTACGCTTTGATACTAAGTTGGACTGATGAGTACGAAACTCAGCTCTGACTCGCTCGGCCAGTAAGCTGGCTGCCAATGCAACTACCCTAATGCGAGGGGCTGACTAGACTGGTAGGACGTTAGCAAAATAATAAAAATCAAAACTTGCCGAGGTCATTGCCGTGAGTGCATCAGCCGTACAATCGACACCGAGCATGAAAGATCAGGTCAGTGCTGCTGAGTGGCAGACCCGGGTGGATCTGGCAGCCTGCTATCGGCTGGTGGCGATGCAGGGTTGGGACGATCTGATCTTCACTCACATATCAGCCAAGGTGCCGGGCACTGAAGATTTTCTGATCAATCCCTTTGGTTTGATGTTTCACGAAATCACCGCGTCCAGTCTGGTGAAGGTCGATCAGGCGGGCAACAAGCTGATGGACAGCCCTTACGAGATCAATCCCGCCGGCTACACCATCCATAGTGCTGTACACGAAGTGCGTCACGATGTGGTGTGCGTCCTGCATACCCATACCGCCGCTGGCGTGGCGGTTTCGGCGCAGAAGCAGGGTGTGTTGCCGATCAGCCAGCAATCGCTGTTCGTGCTCGCAAGCCTTGCCTATCACGGCTATGAAGGTGTTGCGCTGAACCATGAAGAGAAAGCGCGACTGCAAGCCGATCTCGGTGAGAACAATTTCCTGATGCTGCACAACCACGGGCTGCTGACCTGTGGCGGCACAATTGCCGATACCTTCCTGATGATGTTCACCTTCCAGCGAGCCTGTGAGATCCAGGTGCTGGCGCAGAGCGGCGCAGCGGAACTGATCACCATCGAGCCGCAGATTCTGGCGGGGGCCAAGGCCATGATCGCCGGGGTTACAAAAAGCGCCCAAGGGATGGGTGGCGCACTGGCCTGGCCAGCGCTGCTACGCAAACTCGATAAACAAGACTCGGGGTACAAACTCTAATGTTACTCGCCGAGATCCCTCTTTGTGTCTGGCGCAAGCATGGGCAGAACTTTGTGTTTCGCGGCCAGACTATTCGCTATTGGATGGCGGGGCAGGGTGAACCGCTGTTGCTGATTCATGGTTTCCCGACCGCCAGTTGGGATTGGCATTATCTCTGGCAGCCGCTCGCTCAGCGCTACCGGGTGGTCGCCTGCGACATGCTTGGCTTCGGTGACTCGGCCAAACCGCTGGATCATGAATACAGTCTGCTGGAGCAGGCTGACCTGCAACAGGCGTTTTTGGAGCATTTGGGAATCGAGCAGCTGGTGCATGTGCTGGCCCACGATTATGGCGATAGCGTTGCCCAGGAACTGCTCGCCCGCCATTACGAAGCCGGTATCCAAATCGCCAGTTGCGTGTTCCTCAACGGTGGCCTGTTTCCGGAAACCCATCGTCCGGTGTTGATGCAAAAGCTCTTACTCAGCCCCTTGGGCTGGATGATCGGTCGGGCGTTCAGTCGTGACGCGCTGGTTAAAAGCTTCAGTCAGATTTTCGGTCCTCAAACCCGACCCAGCGAAAGTGCGCTGGATGACTTCTGGAGCCTGATCGATAACAACCATGGGCCTCGAATTCTGCACAAATTGATCGGCTACATCCCGGAGCGTCGGGTGCAGCGCGTGCGTTGGGTCAGTGCCATGCAACGTGGTGACGTGCCGCTGCGGGTGATTGATGGTGAGGTAGATCCGATTTCCGGTGCGCACATGGTCGAGCGCTATCGGCAACTGATCCCCGAGCCGGACACCGTACTGCTGGCGGGCATCGGTCATTACCCGCAGACCGAAGCACCGGTGCAGGTGCTCAAACATTATCTGGATTTTCGTGATCAGCTTATTTCCTCGCCCCGGAAAATGGCCTGTTCCTGAAATAGCTTTCGTGGGCAAACCTTGATGTCAGTTAGTTAAGGCGACGACGCCGTCCGTAGCAGCTGGCGAAGCCTGCGTTCGTCTGCGCAGCAGACGCGAAACCTGCCACCGCGGTGGGTCAGGTGCAATGCGGCGGCTGGATTGCGACCGCTACGTCCGGATGCGGCCCAGCTCGAATGCAGCCTTCGGCAGCTGCTACGGTTCGCGTAACCGTTCGACGTTTTTCTCTATTGGCGGCCATCATCCCCCTGCCTTATTACGCACCATTCAGCCCGCGCCGTGTTTATTGTGACCAGCAAGCCTGTGCCTGACACTCAACCTATTGTCCATTGGCCTGCTGGAGTTCCGTATGAATGAGTCTGTGCGCTTCGAAGATAAAGTCGTGATCGTCACCGGTGCAGGCGGTGGCCTCGGGCGGGCTCACGCACTGCTGTTCGCCAAACATGGCGCAAAAGTGCTGGTCAACGATCTCGGCGGCTCGGCACAGGGCGAAGGCGCCAACGCTTCAGCGGCTGACCGGGTGGTGGCCGAAATTCGTGAAGCCGGCGGTATCGCCCAGGCCAACCACGACTCGGTCACCGACGGTGACAAAATCGTCCAGAACGCTCTGGATGCATTCGGCCGCGTTGACGTAGTTGTTAACAACGCCGGAATCCTGCGGGACAAAACCTTCCACAAAATGGACGACAGCGACTGGGACCTGGTTTACCGCGTGCATGTCGAAGGTGCCTATAAAGTCACCCGCGCCGCTTGGCCGCATATGCGTGAGCAACGCTATGGCCGGGTCATCTTCACGGCCTCGACCTCCGGCATCTACGGCAACTTCGGCCAGTCCAACTACGGCATGGCCAAACTCGGCCTGTATGGGCTGACCCGCACCCTGGCCATTGAAGGCCGCAAGAACAACATCCTGGTCAACGCCATTGCCCCAACCGGTGGCACGCGCATGACTGAAGGCCTGATCCCGCCGCAAGTCTTCGAACAACTCAAACCGGAACTGGTCAGCCCGCTGGTGGTGTATCTCGCCAGCGAAAACTGTCAGGAAACCTCCGGCTTGTTTGAAGTGGGCGGCGGCTGGATGGGCAAAGTCCGCTGGGAGCGCAGCCTCGGCGCCGGGTTCGACCCCCGTGAAGGCTTTTCCCCGGAAGACGTGGCGGCCCATTGGCAGCAGATCTGCGACTTTGAAGGTGCGGCCCATCCGAAGGACAACATTGAAGCGTTGAAGGAAATGATGGCGAATTTGCAGAAGTATTCGCTTTAACGGATCTCGCAAGCAAAAAAAAGCCGCTGCATCAGCAGCGGCTAAAGTAAGACGTTAGATCAGGAGCAATAAATCTACGTCAGTAAACTCAGGGATGACGAATTGAAATAAGGTTTTTCAATCGGACTAAAGACTGTTGATCCAGAAGTGGCGTCGTCACACTTCGAGGTTTGCTCTTTCTGGCTGTTTGCCGTGAAAGCCCGGCAAGAATAAGCACTTATCTCCCCGTGAAAAATAGCGATTCAGGACATTGACTGTTACAGCTTGAGTAACAGTCTCCGTTCAGACTGCGCGCGCCCCTGTAGCAACTGCCGAAGGCTGCGTCCGGCTGCGAAGCAGTCGCCAATCATGCCTACTTGGTTAACCTGAAAAACCGCAGTGCCTGGTTTTTCGAGTGCTTCGCGCTCGGACGCAGCCTTCGGCAGCTGCTACGAAAGCGTGGACTGCCTCGCGCTATCCATTCCCCTGATAACTCCCCATCCAGCCCATGCATGCTCCGCTGCAAGCTTCAGCAGGCGCGGGCATTCATCCTTTCGAGGTACAACGCGAATACCTCCTTGGTGCGCTTATCGCCCCCGATTGTCGGCAGTAGGGTGAGGTCTTCTGTTACTCACCGGGGAAGACGCATGACAAAAACAACAATGCGCGCCATCTTCAGGCCGCAGGCGCTGGCCGCTGCGGTTGCCTTGGGTTGCTGCGCCCAGGCGCAGGCTGTTTCATTCAATATCGGGGAAATCGAGGGGCAGTTCGACTCGTCGCTGTCCGTGGGGGCGAGCTGGGGGCTGCGCGATGCCGACAAGGACCTGGTCGGCATTGTCAATGGCGGTAGAGGGCAGGCGTCGACCGGTGACGACGGGCGTTTGAACTTCAAGAAGGGCGAGACGTTCTCGAAAATCTTCAAAGGCCTGCACGACCTTGAATTGAAGTACGGCGACACCGGTGTGTTTGTCCGGGGCAAGTACTGGTATGACTTCGAGCTGCAGGACGAAGACCGCGAGTTCAAACCGATCAGTAACCACAACCGTAAAGAGGGCGCCAAATCATCCGGTGCGCAACTTCTCGATGCCTTCGTTTATCACAACTACTCCATCGCCGATCTGCCGGGCACGGTGCGGGCCGGTAAGCAGGTGGTCAGTTGGGGTGAAAGTACCTTTATTGGCAACTCGATCAACAGCATCAATCCGATTGACGTATCCGCCTTCCGCCGCCCTGGCGCGGAGATCAAGGAAGGCCTGATTCCGGTCAACATGTTGTTCGCCTCTCAAGGCCTGACCGACAAACTGACGGTGGAGGGTTTTTACCAACTGGAGTGGGAGCAGACCGTTGTCGATAACTGTGGGACCTTCTTCGGTAACGATGTAGTCGCGGACGGCTGCAACACCAACTACACCGTCGGCAGCCCGGCAATTCGACCGCTGCAACCGCTGGCGGCGGCATTCGGTCAGGGCTTCGATGTCAGTTCCGAGGGCGTTATCGTGCCTCGGGGTGCCAACCGCGATGCCCGCGACTCCGGGCAGTGGGGGACCGCGTTTCGCTGGTTGGGTGACAACACCGAGTACGGCTTGTACTTCATGAATTACCACAGCCGCACGCCGACGGTCGGCACCACGACTGCCGGGCTGTCGACACTGGCCAGCCTGCCGGGAATGGTCAGTATTGCCAACCAACTGGCACCGGGTAGCGGCTCGGGGCTGGCGCAAAGCGTGATGCTCGGTCGCGGTCAGTACTTCCTCGAATACCCGGAAGACATTCGCCTGTATGGCGCCAGTTTCTCCACCACGTTGCCTACCGGTACTGCCTGGACCGGGGAAGTCAGCTACCGACCCAATGCTCCGGTACAGATCAACTCCACCGACCTGACCCTGGCCATGCTCAATCCGATTGCCGGTGGCGCGGCCTCGCCGATCAAGACATCACCGGGGGCCGACAATACCGGTTTCCGGCGTAAAGAAATCACCCAGATGCAAAGCACCCTGACGCACTTCTTCGATCAAGTGCTGGGTGCGGATCGCCTGACCCTGGTCGGGGAGGCGGCGGTGGTGCACGTCGGTGGTCTGGAGCCTAGGAGCAAGCTGCGTTATGGCCGCGACTCGGTCTACGGCCAGTACGGGTTTGGCGGCGATATCAACGGTTTCGTCACGTCTACCTCCTGGGGTTATCGCGCCCGGGCGATCCTCGATTACAGCAACGTGATTGGCGGGATCAACTTCAAACCCAACCTGTCCTGGTCCCATGACGTCAGCGGCTATGGCCCCAACGGCTTGTTCAACGAAGGCGCCAAGGCAATCAGCGTCGGGGTCGATGCCGATTACCGCAACACCTACACCGCCAGCCTCAGTTACACCGACTTTTTCGGTGGTCGCTACAACACCCTGACTGACCGTGACTTCGTCGCCTTGAGCTTCGGCGTGAACTTCTGATATGGCTAAGAAGGACAACACTATGCGCAAAATGATTCTGCAATGCGGTGCCCTGGCCTTGAGCCTGCTGGCTGCCAACGTGAACGCCGCGGTCTCGCCCGAGGAGGCCGCCAAACTGGGTACGACACTGACACCGGTGGGGGCCGAGAAGGCTGGCAACGCCGACGGCTCGATTCCCGCATGGACCGGTGGTATCCCGAAAAACGCCGGTGCGGTCGACAGCAAAGGTTTCCTGGCCGACCCGTTCGCCAACGAAAAACCGCTGTTCACCATCACCGCCGCCACGGTCGATAAATACAAAGACAAGCTCTCGGACGGGCAGGTGGCGATGTTTAAACGCTACCCGGAGACCTACCGGATTCCGGTGTATCCAACCCACCGTACCGTCGCGTTGCCGGCTGACATCTACGAGTCGGCCAAGCGCAGCGCCCTTAACGTGACACCGATCAACGACGGCAATGGTCTGGCCAATTTCACCGGCAACCGCTACTACGCCTTCCCGATTCCGAAGAACGGTGTCGAGGTGATCTGGAACCACATCACCCGTTACCACGGCGGCAACCTGCGCCGCACCATCACCCAGGCCACGCCGCAGACCAACGGTGACTTCACCATCATCCGGTTCAAGGACGAGGTCGCCGTGCCGTCATTGCTCGGCGATCTGAAGCCTGGCAGCGAAGGCAATGTCCTCAGCTACTTCAAGCAGGAGGTGACCGCGCCTGCACGGTTGGCGGGTAACGTGTTGCTGGTCCATGAGACCCTCGATCAGGTTACGGAACCGCGCAGGGCGTGGATCTACAATGCCGGTCAACGTCGTGTACGGCGTGCTCCGCAAGTGGCCTATGACGGCGTGGGCAGCTCGTCCGACGGCCTGCGGACTACCGACAACTTCGACATGTTTTCCGGCGCGCCAGACCGTTATGACTGGAAGCTGGTCGGCAAGAAAGAAATGTACATCCCCTACAACAGCTACAAACTCGACTCGCCGAATCTCAAATACACCGACGTGATCAAGGCCGGGCATATCAACCAGGACCTGACCCGCTACGAGTTGCACCGGGTCTGGGAAGTCGTCGCTACGGTCAAGCCGAACGAGCGGCACATCTATGCCAAGCGTCACATGTACATCGACGAAGACAGTTGGCAGGTCGCCCTGGCCGATCACTACGACGGTCGTGGCCAGCTCTGGCGGGTAGCCGAGGGGCATGCGCAGTTCTACTACGATCACCAGGTTCCGGCCTATACGGTCGAAGCCCTGTACGACATCATCGCCGGTCGCTACATCGCATTGGGGATGAAGAACGAAGAGAAGCGCAGCTTCGAATTCAACCTCACCGACGCCAAGGCAGCGGACTACACGCCTGCGGCGCTACGGAGTACAGGGGTTAGGTAACGATTCCTACGCACTTCTGCATAAAGGGTGACCATTCGGTCACCTTTTTTATGGGCACAAATCAACGCGCTGAATACTTCTTCAACAAGCTGTCACGACAGGACTAGGGTTGGCCTACAAAAATAAACATAAAAAGGCACGCCGTAATGACTGCCATGACTCTGTGCCTGGATCGTCCTGGATTCCTGCCCCGTCTGTCGTCCCAGCACCTGTCACGCAACCGTCTGACGGCGCCTTTACTGGCCTCGCAAGCGCGGGTGAAATTGCTTTGCGCCCCCGCCGGTAGCGGCAAGAGCGCCCTGCTGGCCGAGTGCCTGTTACAGGCGCCGCCTGACAGTCAGGTGTGTTGGCTGCCCTTGGCCGGCGCGGTGCAAAGTCCTGCTGATTTTTGCGCGGCACTGGCGCAGGCATTTGGCCTTGAGTCGAGACGTGAGCCGATGGACGAGCCGACGCTGCTGGCTTACCTGACGCGCCTGCAAACGCCCACCTGGTTGTTCCTCGATGACTATTGTCGAGTCCCTGCGCCTGAGCTGGACATGCTGCTTGATCGCTTGCTGGCCGTCAGCAGCCCGGCTCTGACCTGGTGGCTGAGCGGCCGTCGGCGGCCGCATTGCAATTGGCCGCGCTTGCTGCTCGATGATGAGTTGTACGAATGCGATGGCCACCCGTTACTGTTTAATCAAGAGGAGATTCAGCAACTGATGCTGCGCTCGCCACAACCTCCTTGCGCGCAAACACCCGAGCGGATTTTCCTGTGCAGCGGTGGATGGTGCGCAGGGGTCCGCATTGCGCTGCTCGAAGGTGGTGATTGGGCGGCCAATGAAGGCAAGCCTGGGCGTTCGGATACCTTGCTCGATTATCTGGAACACGAGCTATTCGGCACCTTGACGCCGGAGTTGTCGGAAGCCTGGCGAGTCCTGGCGCATTTGCCGCGATTCAATGCTCGGCTGTGTGAGCATTTGTTTGGCGCGGGTGAGGGGGCGCAGTGGTTGCGCTCGCTGCAGGAGCAAGGGTGTTTCATTGAGCCTTGGGAAGATTCGCCAGACTGGCTACAGGTATTTGCGCCGCTGGCGCAATTGATACGTGATGAAGAGTGGCCGGAGGGGCGCTCCTGGCATCGTCGAGCGTGTCAGTGGTTTGCGGCTCAGGAGGACTGGCAGGCAGCCTTCGAGCAAGCCTTGTTGGCCCAGGAATACGAAGTCGCTATCAGCCTGTTGCAACACTTCAGCTTTGAACATCTGTTTGAGCAGCAGAACGTGGTTCTGCTGTTGCGCCTGCATGAGCAGCAAGGTGAAGAGCTGATGCTCGGCACCCCGCAACTGGTTGGGCTGATCACCTCGGCATTGCTGTTTGCCGGCCGCTTCGAGCAGGCCGCCGTTTGCATCAATCAACTGACGCGGTTTGCGCCACAGCCTTCTGCCACTTTACAGCGGCATTTGGTGGCGCGCTGGCAAGCACAGCAGGGATGGCTGTTGCATCTGCTTGGCCGACATGAACCGGCGCGCGCGCACTTTCTCGACGCCCTGACCGAGCTTCCGGCGGCGGCCTGGGCCGCGCGTTTACTGTGCCTGTCCGGACTGACGCAGCAAGCGCTGCTCAAGGGCGAACTGGATGTGGCTCAGACGACCAATCGCGAAGCGCTGTGTCTGGCGCGCGCACAAGGTTCGTTGTTGTTCGAGGGCTTGCTGGAACTGGATCACGCGCAATTGCTGGAGCAGCGCGGAGCCCTGCACCGGGCTGAAAGCCTGCTGGGCAACATCTATGCGCTGCTCTGCAAGCAATGCAACCGCGCTACACCCTTGCTGGGGCGGATTGCCTTGCGCCGTGGACGCTTGGCGTTGCGCCAGGGACATGAGCTGCAAGCCGGAGAGTATTTTCAGTCGGGGCTTGAGGCGTGTTTGCGCAGTCAGGACAAGCTCGCCTTGTATGGCTTTCTCGGGCAGGCGCTGTTGGCGGCCAATCAAGGTGACTACGCCCAGGCCTTTGTCCGTTTGCGCGATGCCGAGCGGTTGATGCAGCAGCGGCATATCCCGGATACCGTCTACCGGGGCGTCCTGCTGCAAATCAGCAGTCATTTCTGGTTGCAACAGGGGCGCCCGGAACTGGCCTTTGCAGCCCTGAGTCGGGTGCTGCGTCATTACCGCGGGCCGCATGCACGGCAGGCACCCCCCGCGACCCTGGAGCTGATTCCACGCGTCGAATATCTGCTGATACTGGCCAACGTCTATCTGCATCAGGCGGAGCAACCGCTACAGCAGCTCACGACCCTGCTTGAAACCGCTCAACGCCAAGGCATGCTCGGCCTTGAGGCTGAATTGCAACTGGCGCGAGGCGAAGTGGCTCATCTGTGCGGTGATCCGCGATTGGCCAGGCAGTTCCTGGAAGAGGGGCTGAGTCTGATCCGTCGCTGCAATCTGCAACAAGCCTTGTGCGAACTGCGCCTGCGTCAGCCGAACCTGCTGCGAGAGCTGGGGCTGGATGCGCAGGACGTCGAGGAAAGGGTGTCGGCCAGCGGCGAGAATCCTCTGAGCCAGCGTGAACTGGAGGTTCTCGAGCTGATTGCTCTAGGAAGTTCCAATCAGCAAATTGCCGAGCAGCTGTTTATCTCACTGCACACAGTGAAAACCCATGCCCGGCGGATTCACAGCAAACTTGGGGTAGAGCGCCGGACTCAGGCGGTGGCGAAAGCCAAGGCATTGGGGTTGATGAACTGACCCGATGCGTCCCCATTCCGTAAGAGCTCACTAACCCTTCGTTTTACGGCTGGTAGCCCATCCGCCAACTCACCGCCTGTGTCGCCGCCAACAACCGTTGCGCGGCCGGGCCGTTTTCATCGGCATGAAACAACGACGTTGGGCCAACCACTGTCAGCACCGCCGCCACGTTCCCGATCGCGTTGAACACCGGTGCGGACAATGCATCCACCCCCGGCAGCAGCAAGCCGTGCACATGGTGCAGACCGCGTTCGCGAATCTGCTCGCACACTGCTGCGTAAATTTTCTCATCAGCCAGCAGGTGGTTATCGCTCGCCTTCAGTTCTTGCTCGCGCAACTCGACGGTTTCGCGGTTCGGCAGGAAAGCGCTGAACACCAACCCGGTCGATGAACTGAGCAACGGCAACACCGAACCCAATTGTGTGACTACGGTCACCGCGCGTATTGCCGGTTCGATATGCACCACGGTCGCGCCCTGATTACCCCATACCGCGAGGAAGCAGGTTTCGTTCAACTCGTCGCGCAACTCGGCCAGCGGCAGGGCGGCGACTTTCAGCACGTCCATACTATTTAAAGCGGCCAAACCCACGCGCAACGCTTCACGACCCAGGCCGTAATGGTTGGTTGCGGTGTTCTGCTCGGCAAAGCCGCTGGCAATCAGTGCCTGCAAATAGCGATGAACCTTGCTCGCGGGCATCTGCACGTGTTCGGCCAGGCGCGACAAAGAAGTGGCCGGCGACAGTTCCGCCAAGGCCTTGAGGATGTCGGTACCGACCTCGGCCGAGCGGACTTTCTGTTTACCGGTGCTGTCGTTAGGGCCTGCCATCAGTTATTTCCTATGCCGCGTTGTGGTCTGAAAGCGGGCCAGGCAAGGCGCAGTCCGCTGGTAATGGTTGTTCCCTTGCCAAGGACTGCAACGCAGTCTGGCCCGCTTTCAGACACAACCCGAAGGGCCGGGCCTGCTGTGGCGCAGGGCTGCGTTACTCGGAGCTTGTTTGGAATGACCAAACCACGCTCCTCGCGCCTTGCCCTGCACCACAGCAGACCCGGCGCGGCATAGGAAATAACTGATGGCAGGCCCTTGCTGCGCGGCTTTTCCATGGAGGCGATGTGATCCCGAGACGAATGGGCGTCTTTATAGCTTGACGGTCAATACCAATCAAATTACGTTATGCGTAATTGGATTACGATAAAAATAACGCAGTGCGCTGAGACTTCTTGATCGGAAGGTGCAGCCCTCTGTCCACTCCACTCAAGGAGGCTCCATGACCCTCGATTCCTCGACGCCAGCGCGGGTTTACCAGTCTGGCTTCGGCAACGAATTCAGCAGTGAAGCGCTGCCCGGCGCATTGCCCGTTGGCCAGAATTCCCCGCAAAAAGCACCTTACGGTCTCTACACCGAATTGTTCTCCGGCACTGCGTTCACCATGGTCCGCAGCGAAGCGCGGCGTACCTGGATGTACCGCATTCAGCCGTCGGCCAACCACCCGGCGTTCGTCAAACTGGATCGGCAACTGGCTGGCGGCCCGCTGGGTGACGTCACACCCAATCGACTGCGTTGGAACCCGTTGGATATTCCCGCCGAACCGACTGACTTCATCGACGGTCTGGTGAGCATGGCGGCCAATTCGGCAGCGCAAAAACCGGCCGGGATCAGCATTTATAACTACCGTGCTAACCGCTCGATGGAGCGGGTGTTCTTCAATGCCGACGGCGAGTTGCTGGTGGTGCCGGAGCAGGGGCGTCTGCGCATTGCCACCGAACTGGGCGTGCTTGAGCTGGAACCACTGGAAATCGCCGTGCTACCTCGCGGGCTGAAATTCCGCGTTGAGCTGCTCGATGCCCAAGCGCGCGGTTACATCGCCGAGAACCATGGCGCGCCGTTGCGCCTGCCGGATCTGGGGCCGATCGGCAGCAATGGCTTGGCCAACCCACGGGATTTTCTGACCCCGGTCGCCCATTACGAAGACCTCAAGCAGCCAACGACGCTGGTGCAGAAGTTCCTCGGTGAGCTCTGGGGTTGCGAGCTTGATCATTCGCCGCTGAACGTGGTCGCCTGGCACGGTAACAACGTGCCGTACAAATATGACCTGCGGCGTTTCAACACCATCGGCACGGTCAGCTTCGACCATCCCGATCCGTCGATCTTCACCGTCCTGACTTCGCCGACCAGTGTCCATGGTCTGGCCAACCTCGATTTCGTGATCTTTCCGCCACGCTGGATGGTGGCCGAGAACACCTTCCGTCCACCCTGGTTCCACCGCAACTTGATGAACGAGTTCATGGGCCTGATCCAGGGCAGCTACGACGCCAAGGCCGAAGGCTTCCTGCCAGGTGGTGCGTCTTTGCACAGTTGCATGAGCGCCCACGGGCCGGACGGCGAAACCTGCACCAAAGCGATTGCCGCCGAGCTTGCACCGAGCAAGATCGACAACACCATGGCCTTCATGTTTGAGACCAGCCAAGTGCTGCGTCCGAGCCGCTTCGCCCTCGACTGCCCGCAGTTGCAGAACGACTACGATGCTTGTTGGGCTTCGTTGCCCGCTACTTTCAATCCGAACCGGAGATAACCCATGAATCAGCCAACCATCACTCGTAGCTGGGTTGCCTCCGCCAACGACCACGCCGATTTCCCGCTGCAAAACCTGCCGCTGGGCATCTTCAGCGTCAACGGTTCAGCGCCACGCAGCGGCGTCGCCATCGGTGAGCACGTCTTCGATCTGGAAGCGGCACTGGATGCCGGTCTGTTTGACGGCGCCGCACGCACGGCGGTCGAAGCCACCCGTGGCGGTCAGCTAAATGCCTTCTTCGATCTGGGCCGCAGTGCTCGGGTCGCGTTGCGCGAACGTCTGCTGGAACTGTTCGCCGAAGGCAGCACCCTGCACGGCAAGATCGAAGCCCAAGGGGCGAAATTGCTGCCACTGGCTGCGAACTGTCACATGCACCTGCCAGCGAAGATCAACGATTACACCGACTTCTATGTCGGCATCGAGCACGCACAAAACGTCGGCAAGCTGTTCCGTCCCGACAATCCGTTGCTGCCGAACTACAAATACGTGCCGATTGGGTACCACGGCCGCGCTTCGACCATTCGCCCGTCCGGCACCGACGTGCGTCGGCCAAAAGGCCAGACCCTGCCGGCCGGCCAGACCGAGCCGACTTTCGGCCCATGCGCGCGCCTGGACTATGAGCTGGAGCTGGGCATCTGGATCGGTCAGGGCAACGCCATGGGCGACTCGATTGCCATTGGCGACGCGGCCGAACACATCGCCGGTTTCTGCCTGCTCAATGACTGGTCGGCACGGGATATCCAGGCCTGGGAATACCAACCGCTGGGTCCGTTCCTGTCGAAAAGCTTCATCACCAGCATCTCGCCGTGGGTGGTGACGGCCGAAGCGCTGGAGCCATTCCGCCGCGCCCAACCGGCTCGCCCGGAAGGTGATCCGCAGCCGCTGCCGTACCTGTTCGACAAACGCGATCAGGCCGCCGGAGCCTTCGATATCGAGCTGGAAGTGCTGTTGTTGACCGAGTCGATGCGCGAGCAAAACTTGCCCGCACACCGCTTGACCTTGAGCAACACTAAACACATGTACTGGACCGTGGCGCAGATGGTTGCGCACCACAGCGTCAACGGCTGCCAGTTGCAGGCCGGCGATCTGTTCGGTTCGGGCACCCTGTCGGGGCCTGAAAATGGTCAATTCGGCAGCCTGCTGGAAATCACCGAGGGCGGCAAAAAGCCGATCGAACTGGCGTCGGGCGAGGTGCGTAAATTTCTCGAAGACGGCGACGAAATCATCCTGCGTGCTCGCTGCAGCGCTGACGGTGTCGCCTCCATCGGCTTCGGCGAATGCCGTGGCAAAATCCTGCCGGCACGTTAAGAGGATCGGGTCATGGAACTCTATACCTACTATCGTTCGACCTCGTCCTATCGGGTGCGCATCGCGCTGGCGCTCAAGGGTCTGGATTGCCAGGCGCTGCCGATCAACCTGATCGCCGCCCAAGGGGGCGAGCATCGGCAGCCGGCGTACCTGAGCGTCAACCCGCAGGGCCGTGTACCGGCGTTGCGCACCGATGAAGGCAACTTGCTGATTCAGTCACCGGCGATCATCGAGTACCTCGAGGAACGTTATCCACAGGTGCCGCTGTTGTCCAAAGATCTGGCCGCCCGCGCTCATGAGCGTGGGGTCGCGGCGTTGATCGGTTGCGACATCCATCCGCTGCACAACGTCAGCGTGCTGAACCTGCTGCGCGAATGGGGTCATGACGAGGTTCAAGTGGTGCAGTGGATCAGCCACTGGATCACCCAAGGACTGGCGGCGGTCGAGCACTTGATCGGCAACGAGGGTTACTGTTTCGGCAGCGAGCCAGGGTTGGCAGATGTCTACCTGATCCCGCAGCTGTATGCGGCCGAGCGGTTCAACATATCCCTTGAGACCTACCCGCGGATTCGCCGGGTGGCCGCATTGGCTGCCCAGCATCCGGCATTTCTCAAGGCCCATCCGGCACAGCAACCCGATACCCCTTGAATGCTTCGCGGGCAAGTCGAATGATCGCGAAGCGGTCAATGGGGCGCAGCCCCACATAGACTCAATGCACAACCGAATTCGGCGGCAAATGCCCCAGCCGCTCGGTCAGCCGTAACCGCTGAATCGGATCGTCACTGAGCAACAACGCATGCTCCAGATCGAAGCGTTCGGCATTCGGGCAGTCCAGGCGTTGATAGAGGCTGGCGCGGGCCAGGTAATCGGCAGCGGTGGCGTTGCCGATTTCCAGCACGCGCTCGGCGTCGATCAGCGCGCCGAGGTTGTCGTCGTTGGCCAGGTGCAGCTGGCGCAGGTTGCGCGACAGGCGCTGCAGCATGTGAATCGGTTCGGCGGTGACCAGGTGTTCTGCGCTCAGCTTCATGTTCGGGCCGTATTGGCGTTGCAGCAGTTCTCGACAGTCATTGGGGTAAAGCCGCCGCCCACCGCTCGGATCGAGCAGATGGTCGGCGCCCGGTACACGCAGCAGGAAATGCCCCGGAAAGTTGACGCCGACCATGGGGATCTCCAGGCCCCTGGCCAGTTCCAGAGCGATCAACCCCAGCGCCAGTGGTTGTCCGCGTCTGCGCTCCAGTACTTTATTGAGCAGCGCCGCCTGAGGGCGTAGCGGGGTGGAGTCATCCTGCGCAAAGTGCAGGTCATTCATACGGCGCAATAACGGTTGCCCGAGCTCACTCACCGGCAACATCGGCAAGCCTGTGCTGACCCGTTGTTGCAGCTCTTTGAAGTTATGTAAAAGTACCTCTGGTTCTACCGCCGGATCGTGCTCGACAGCGATCCACATCGCCGCTTCAAAGAGCGCCGGTGGAGAGCGTTGCAGGCAGGCGAAAAAAGCTTGGCGGGGGGTCATCAAAATCTCCGGTGAATGCCTCGTTTTAGCCCCGTCGCAGGCTTTCGTCCAGTGCTGTACACAGGGTGTTGAAGGTTATGTCTTAAAGCCTGCAAACAGCCTCGGCTTATTCCCGTGCGCTTCAGCAATCTTTCGTCGCAAGACTATACTGGCGCTATAAGCTTGATTCGGGAGCCCGATGATGTTTGCTCTGATGCAAAGCACTCGTCTTGAATCGCTGCACCTCAGCGTCGACTCCGTAACCGGGTTGAAGGCGGTGATTGCCATCCATTGCAGTCGTCTGGGGCCAGCCCTTGGCGGTTGCCGTTACCTTGCCTACCCTGACGACCAAAGTGCCGTGGAAGATGCCGTGCGCCTGGCCCAAGGGATGAGTTACAAGGCCGCATTGGCCGGTCTGCCCCAAGGCGGCGGTGTAGCTGTGATCATTCGCCCGGCCCATGTCGAAAGCCGCGCCGCATTGTTCGAATCCTTCGGACGCTGCATCGAACAGCTCGACGGTCGCTACATCACCGCCATCGACAGCGGTACTTCGGTCGCCGATATGGATTGCATCGCCCAACAAACCCAGCATGTCACCAGCACCACCGCTGCGGGCGATCCTTCGCCGCATACCGCCATGGGCGTGTTCGCCGGGATCCGCGCCACCGCCATGGCCCGTTTGGGCAGCGACAACCTCGAAGGTTTGCGGATTGCCATTCAAGGCCTGGGCAATGTCGGCTTCGCCCTCGCCGAACAGTTGCACGCGGCGGGCGCTGAATTGCTGGTCAGCGACATCGATCATGGCAAGGTGCAGTTGGCCATGGAGCAACTCGGTGCTCACCCGATTGCCAATGACGCGTTGCTCAGCACCCCATGCGACATCCTCGCACCTTGTGGCCTGGGCGGTGTGCTCAACAGCCACAGCGTCGCCCAATTGCGCTGCGCGGCAGTGGCGGGTTCAGCGGCCAGCCAACTGACCACTCTGCAAGTCGCCGATCAACTGGAGAATCGCGGAATTCTGTATGCGCCGGACTATGTGATCAATTCTGGCGGGCTGATTTATGTCGCGCTGAAACATCACGGCGAAGAGCTGACGACCATTACCGCCCATCTGTCGAAAATCGGTATGCGGCTGACCGAAGTGTTTGCTCATGCCCAAGCCGAAAAACGCTCCCCGGCGAGGGTGGCGGACGATTTGGCGGAACGTTTGCTGTACCGATAGGAGCAAAGGCCCCATCCCGGCCGATTTGCTCGAAAAGCCCGCGTCACAAGCGCCGGGCTCAACAGCATCACGCTTATCCGGCGTGCAAGGAGCCGTGCCATGCCCCAAAAGGTCAACCTTCCCTATACCCGCTTTGTTTCCCCTGATGGTCAACTGCTCGGAAAACTTCCCGCCTGGGCGGATGATTTCAATCTGCTGACGCGCCTCTACCGGCAGATGGTCCTGACCCGTTTGTTCGATCAAAAAGCCGTCGCCCTGCAACGTACCGGACGCATTGGCACCTACGCGCCGACCCTCGGCCAAGAGGCGATTGGCGTGGCCATCGGCAGCCTGATGCAACCCGAAGATGTGCTGGTGCCGTATTACCGCGACACTGCCGTGCAATTGATGCGCGGGGTACGCATGGAGGAAATCCTCCTGTACTGGGGCGGCGACGAGCGCGGCAGCGACTTTGCCGAACCGGCGGTGGCTCAGGACTTTCCGATCTGCGTGCCGATTGCGACTCAGGCGTTGCATGCCTGCGGCGTCGCCAGTGCGTTCAAGATTCGTGGCGAACACCGGGTGGTAGTGACCACGTGCGGCGATGGTGCCACCAGCAAAGGCGATTTCCTCGAAGCCCTCAACGTGGCCGGAGCCTGGCAGTTGCCGGTGGTGTTTGTGATCAACAACAACCAATGGGCGATCTCGGTACCTCGGCGGATTCAATGCGGTGCGCCGACCCTCGCGCAGAAGGCGATTGGCGCCGGGTTCCGCGGCGAGCAGGTCGACGGCAATGACATGCTCGCGGTGTATGACCGTGTGCAAATCGCCCTCGAACGGGCGCGCCACGGCAAAGGCCCGGTGCTGCTGGAGTGCTTGAGCTATCGTCTCGGCGACCACACCACCGCGGACGACGCCACGCGTTACCGTCCTGCCGAAGAGGTCAAGCATGCCTGGCTGGAAGAGCCGATCAAACGCCTGCAAACCTTCATGGCCGGGCAGGGCGTCTGGGATGAAGGTCGCGAGCAGGCGCTGATCGCCGAATGCCAGGGGCTGGTGCAACGCGCTGTGGATAACTTCGACGCGGCTGGCAATCAGCCGCCCGAAGCGATAATGGACTACGTCTATGCACAGTGGCCGGCGGCCTTGGCCGAACAACGCGAATGGCTGCTCGAACGGGTTGCACGTCGCGCGGGAGGTTCGGCTCATGAGTAACGGCAAAGTCAGCCTCCTGGAGGCGGTAAATCTGGCGATGCATCGGGCCATGAGCGAAGACGAAAATGTCATTGTCCTCGGCGAAGACGTCGGCGTGAACGGCGGGGTGTTTCGCGCCACTCAAGGATTGCGGGACAGCTTCGGCTTCAAGCGGGTGATTGACTCGCCGCTGGCCGAAACCATGCTCGGCGGGCTGGTGGTGGGCATGGCTGCCCAAGGCTTGAAACCGATAGTGGAAATTCAGTTTTTGGGTTTCATCTACGCCACCATGGAGCATTTGGTGTCCCACGCCAGCCGCATGCGCAACCGCACGCGGGGGCGGATCACCTGCCCCATGGTGCTGCGCTCACCGATGGGCGCCGGGATTCGTGCGCCGGAGCATCACAGCGAAAGTACCGAAGCGCTGTTCGCGCATATTCCGGGGCTGCGGGTGGTGATTCCATCGTCGCCGGCCAGAGCCTATGGGCTGCTGCTGGCGGCCATCGACGATCCCGATCCCGTGGTGTTTCTCGAACCGACCCGGCTCTACCGAATGAACCCGCAACCGCTGGTCGATGACGGCAAACGCCTGCCGCTCGACACCTGCTTCACCCTGCGCGAAGGCAGCGACATCACCTTGATCAGCTGGGGCGCCAGCGTCATGGAAACCCTGCAGGCCGCGACGGTATTGGCGCAGCAGGGCATTTCGGCAGAGGTGATCGATGTGGCCTGCGTTAAACCGTTGGACCTCGACACTCTGGAGGCTTCAGTGCGCAAAACCGGTCGTTGCGTGATCGTCCATGAAGCGCCGCGCTCCTGTGGTGTCGGTGCGGAAATCGCTGCCAGCCTCTACGAACGTGCCTTGCTGGAATTGCAGGCACCGATCCAGCGCGTCACCGCGCCGGATATTCCGCCACCGCTGTATCGGCTTGAATACCTGTATATCCCCAGCGTCGAAGACATTCTTCACGCCTGCGATACCGCACTGAATTTCGCCTGAGGAGGCTGCGATGAAATATTTCAAACTGCCCGATCTGGGCGAAGGTTTGCAGGAAGCGGAGATCGTCGAGTGGCACGTCAAGGCTGGCGATACGGTGAAGGCCGATCAACTGCTGGTCTCAGTGGAAACCGCCAAAGCGCTGGTGGATATTCCCGCACCCTATGACGGCGTGGTGGCCAAAACCTTCGGCAGCGAAGGCGACATCCTGCATGTTGGCGAGCCGCTGCTTGGCTATGAAGGCGAAGCGGATGCAGGCACCGTGGTTGGGCGTCTTGAAGGAGGCGGCAACAGCCAGGACGATCAATTTTTCGTCGGCGCTGCACCGTCGACCCGCGAACACATGACGACCCGCGCCACCCCGGCGGTGCGGCAATTGGCGCGGCAACTGGGCGTCGATTTGAGTGCGCTGAGCGGTTCCGGCGCTGAGGGTCTGATCACTCGTAGCGATGTGCAAAGCGCGTCCCAGACAGAACGCGACAAATTCGGCGGCGATAAGCTGCGCGGCGTGCGTCGCAGCATGGCACTGAACATGGCCAGGTCCCATGCCGAAGTGGTGCCGGTGACGATCTTCGGTGATGCCGATTTGCATCGCTGGGGTCAGGCCCGCGACCCATTGATTCGCCTGGCCAAGGCCTTGGCTGCCGCCTGCGCCGTGGAGCCGGTGCTGAACAGTGCGTTCGACGGCAAGTCGCTGTCGATCAAACAGCACCAGACACTCGACCTTGGGATCGCCGTGGACACGCCAGACGGGTTGTTCGTGCCGGTGCTGCGCGATGTGGGTAATCGTGAGTCGGCAGACCTGAAAGAGGGCATGGGTCGTTTGCGAGCCGACGTGCAGGCCCGCTCGATACCCCCCAAGGAAATGATGGGCGCGACCCTGACACTGTCCAATTTCGGCACCTTGTTCGGGCGTTACGCCAACCCGGTGGTGGTGCCGCCGCAAGTGGCGATCCTTGCCGCCGGCGCAATTCGCGAGGAACCCGTCGCCATGAACGGCACAGTGGTGGTGCATTCCATCCTGCCGCTGTCCCTGACCTTCGATCACCGTGCGGTGACCGGCGGCGAGGCGGCGCGATTCTTCAAGGCGTTGGTCGAGGCGCTGGAGCAACCTGAGGGCTAGAGCTTTCCGGCAGGCATGAAAAAGGCCCTGAGCGATTTGACTCAGGGCCTATTCAATTCGGGCGTTGCTTACTTGGCGGACTTGGCGGCTTTCGCTGGCTTAACGGGCTCAGCTGTTTCAGTCGGTTCAGTCGGTTCAGTCGCTTCAACCGGTTCAGCTACTTGCGCTACTTCAGCTGGCGCGTTGAGCAACTCGGACAGTGCATCCGGTTGGCTCTTGAATGCCTTGGCGAACACATCGCGATTTTTCGCCATGTAGATCCCGGCTTCTTCCACTTGCTGCTCGGTCAGCGACGGAACCGCTTTTTGCAACACTTCAGCCAGCAATTCAGCCAGTTCGAGCATTTTGTCATGACGGTCAGCTTCGGCTTTATCCATGAACAAACGCTCCAGATCTCGGCTGCTGCGGTATACCACTTCGACGGCCATTCACCACCTCACATGCCTTTACGATAGTTGTCTTTTGCGACTACTGTATTTTTATACAGCTAAAAGGATAAGCGAATCCTTGGGCTTTGGGTAGTGGCTTTTTAATGTAGCCGGGATTTGGGGTTTTTGTAGGGTCCGTTTTAAGGTTCTAACGTGCCTCATGCCAAGCCGCCACCATCTCACTTCTCAATCTCTGGCCTTTTTTCTGCATGCAGATAAACCGTCACGTCAAACCCGCATGATCCGGTCGAAACGACTTAAGGAAATACCATCGTGAAAATCAATTGGGCCGAGAACCTTCGCCAAAACGTCCATCAGCTGGCCGAGTCGCTGGGTAATTTGTTCGTCGAGACGTTCCATTACCTGGCGCTGTTCGCTATTGGTGCGGTGACGGCCTGGGCGGCGGTGATGGAATTTCTGCAGATGATCGAAGCAGGTAATATCAAGATCGATGACATTCTGCTGCTGTTCATCTACCTCGAACTGGGGGCGATGGTCGGGATTTACTTCAAGACCAATCACATGCCAGTGCGTTTCCTGATCTACGTGGCGATCACCGCACTGACCCGTCTGCTGATTTCCAACGTCTCGCACCATAATCCGCCAGACGTGGGGATTATTTACTTGTGCGGTGGGATTTTGCTGCTGGCGTTTGCGATTCTGGTGGTGCGTTACGCCTCATCGCAGTTCCCTTCGGTGAAGATCGCAAGCCCGCAACGTAAAGTCGGTGCGGGCGCAAGCGATCATCAGGACGTCGAGGAGGCGGGCGAGCGCTAAGTTCTCGCCGCGTGATGGGACTGGCCGCCCGGCCGGCCCTTGCGTGGTGGCGCCAGCAGCTTGAGATTATCGCTGTCGGTCATGGCTTCGAGAATCGACATGGCGCTGTGGCCCTGTTCGATGGCGATGCCGAACTGAATACTTTGCACCAGCCGTTTCAGCCGCTGAGGATCGTTGCGTTGTTCGGCGCTGATCATGCGTTTGGCCACCGCACGGCCGGCATTGGAAAGGGTAAGCATGATGCTGCCGTCGAGCCCTTGGATGCTCAGGTTGACCTGATACTGCGGGGCAAAGGCATCGGTAATGATCTGAAATGGATTGTCCATAATGCGTCACCGCTTGATTGGATCGTGCAGTTATTGACCGGTCGTGGTCGGGATTAGTTCGTATTTCCGGACCATCGGCAGGCCGTTCGCTGAGGTTTCATAAAGTCCATTTACCTCCTGTCTGACAAAGCAAAGGGCATGCCGGGAAAATGGTCAGGCAATAAACCGGGCACAAAAAAGCGAGCTCCATCAGATTGTGTGAAAACCTAGCAATCTGCTCTCCGGTTCAAGAAAATGCCCGCATCGCAAGATGCGGGCATTTTTCTTATGCGCTATATCCAAGGTGAAGATCGCTGCCAGGGGGCACTGTTTCCAGT